>JAPPPC010000370.1 GCA_028817685.1 Rhodospirillaceae bacterium | reverse complement strand
CGGCCGGTTTGCCGATGCCGATGCGCTTATCGCCGGAGATGTTCACGGGAATGCGCCGGAGAAATCGGCGGGAGGCCGCCTGGCCGCAATAACGGAATCGCGAGATGCAATGCGCCAGCATCTGCGCAAGCTGGATCAAGAACTACATGAGATGACGAAGCTGGATGCCGTGCTGGCCGACTCGCTTAACCTGGTCCAGCATGAACTCGTTACGGCGGTCGCGGAGCGGAAGAAGGTTTACCAAGCTCGTGCGGGCCTACAGCGGCGGGTCAAATCGCTGGAGGATAAACTCCGGCAGTCGCTAGCGTCGAATGCAAAGCTGGAAGCGCAAATCAGCACGCTGAACGCATCGTTATCCGACGCTCAGGGCGAAATAAAGTCGATCGAGACGACGAACCTGTCGCTCGTCGCGCGCAAGAGTGAATTGGAAAACAACATAACGGCGGCGAAGGCGAAGGAAGGCAGTCTATATGTCGAAATTTCGGCATTGAAATCTGACCTTTCAGCGGCGCAGGCGGATTACGAGCGTACTTCCAGAGAGCGGGCTGACCTCGATGTAAAAGCAGCGGCCCTCGAAGGCGCGCTGCGCGCCGAAGAAGAACGGGCGAATGTCCTTGAAGCCGATATGCGCAAACTCGTTACGCGCCTTGGCGAGGAGACGGGGGATCCTGGACCGCACAACCCTGCAAAAGAGACCCTTACCGAACGGGTCGCGCTGTTGTTGGATCGCCTGACGGATATTCATCAGGCCCGCTCGAAAGTTATCGAGTCGCTAAACGCATTGGCGGTTGGCGATATCGAGGATTTTGAACGCATCATTGAAATGACTGGGCTCGACGTAAAGGGTCTGTTGGCCAAGGTTCAAGCCGACCAGGAACTCGGTCAAGGCGGGCCGTTCGTCGCTCTGGCCGCCACCCAGGCGAATGACAGCCTTGCCGGTGCTGTAAAGGGCCTGGACACGCAATTGACACACCTGGAAGCGCTGAAGATTGCATTACAGGCGGTGCCGTTGATCTCCCCTGTCGATACCTACCGGGTGGCCAGCAAATTCGGAAAACGCCGAGATCCGATTTCTAAAAAATGGGCCCTACATGCCGGCGTCGACTTGGCGGCTCGCTCTAAAACCATGATCTATGCTTCCGCGCCGGGTGTGGTGACCAAGGCAGGCTGGAACGGCCTCTATGGGCGTATGATCGAGATCGAACACGGATTTGGTATCCGCACGCGCTACGGACATCTGCGTAAAATCCTGATCAAGAAGGGGCAGACGGTTCGCCACAGGGAAAAAATTGCGCTGCTGGGCAGCAGCGGCCGCAGCACGGGGCCGCATTTGCATTACGAAATCCTATACGGCAACATCGCCATGGATCCGATGAATTTCATCCAGGCAGGGAAGCATGTTTTCAAAGAATAAGCGGGAAACGGCCGCCAATGATGCGGAAAAGCCGGCACCGCCGTCGATCCTCAGTAAGAATATTCGCATCACGGGCAATATCGAAACGGATGGCGACATCCAACTCGAAGGTGTTATCGATGGTGACGTGATAACGCATCTGCTGACGATCGGGTCCGATGCGGTCGTCAACGGGTCGATTTCCGGCGATACGATACGGGTCGACGGTACCGTCAATGGGCAAATTACGGGCCGCAAAGTCGAGCTTGGCAAGTCGGCCAAGGTCAATGGCGACATCATCCATGAAACCCTGTCGATAGAAGCCGGCGCCTTCGTTCACGGCATGTGCCGTAATGTGGAGCAAGACCGGCAGCGGCCGGACTTGTTCTCCAACCGGCCCAGCCTCGTCGTGACAACCGACGAGGAAGACAGCGCCGTCAATCTCTGAACGGCCGACTATCCCTCCAAACGGGCTTTAAAAGCCTGCAGCGCGTCGATCTGGTCGCCGATCGAAATGATATCCGTGCTCGACGTATAGAGCGTGACATCGGTTGCGCCGATCGCACGCCAAGCTTCCGCGGCCCGGCACCAGGAGTCCGGATCGCGGCGGATCGTTCTGATCCAGCATTCGATGCCGAATTTCGCGGGGTCGCGGCTCTCCGCATCGAGGTAACCGCGCAGCGCGTCGAGGCGCGCGATAGCCGCATCCTCCGGTTTTCCGAGCGGAATCCAGCCTGAACCGAACTTCGCCGCACGCCGCAACATGGCGTCCGCCGAACCGCCGAACCAAAGCGGTATCGGCCGCTGGACCGGGCGCGGATTGAGACCGACACCGTCCAATGTGTGAAATTTGCCTTTGAAGGTAACGACCTCATCCGTCCACAGATGGATCATCGCTTCGAGCTGTTCGGTCTGGCGCGCGCCGCGGGACTTCCAGTCCTCGTTCAAAGCCTCGTATTCGACCGTGTTCCAGCCGACACCGACGCCCAGATCGAACCGGCCGCCGGATAATACATCCACTTCGGCAGCCTGTTTTGCGACCAGCGCAGTCTGGCGTTGCGGCAGGATCAGGACGGCGCTGCGCAAGCGTACCCGTGTCGTGATTGCCGCCAAGTAACCCAAGGTGACGAAGGTTTCGTGGAACCCGTCGGAAATATCGTAGGGGCCGTCAAAGTCCGGCCTCGCCTGCCGGTCGACCCCAAGCACATGGTCGGGCACATCGATGTAATCGTATCCGATTTCTTCCACCGCTTGCGTCCAGTCCCGTATGGCGGCGGGATCCTGTGCGAAGGCGCGTGTCGGTAGGAAAGCTCCCAGAGGCATGGCGAACTCCGTTCTTCTCTAATGTGCCGGCAAGGCTGCCAGGAAGGTATCGATCTTGTCCTGCGCCGCCGGCTCGCTCAAGGTCGGCACGTGTCCGGCGCTGGGGATCGTTAACTGCTGTAACGACGGCCGTGCGCGCGCCATCGCATCGAACGTTTCGGCTGTCAGGACGTCGGACAGCGCGCCGCGAATAGCGAGTGCGGGGACCTTGTCGAGGGACCGGAATAGAGGCCACAGGTCGGGGATCGCCGGGCCGTCGCGGACGGCGGTCGCCAGTCGTATATCCCAATCGAAATGCAATGTCCCGTCATCACCTTCGCGCCAGGTGGCCTGCGCCGCATCCAGCCAGTCGGCATCGGTTTCGAGGGTCAAGTTGGGAAATATGCGCTTCATGTCCTGGACGGCGCTGTTCCAATCGGGATGCGGCCGGTCCGCGCTGATGTAGTCCACGATCTTCTCCAAACCCGACATACCCACATTCGGGCCGATATCGTTGAGCACGACACCGGCGAGAGCCGTTGGTATCGCCGCCCCCATGCCCATCGCGAGAAGACCGCCTAGAGATGTACCGATTACGAAGGCTCGGCCAATTCCGGTGATGGTCAACAGATGGCGAATATCGTTCAGATAGATCGCCGGCTGATAGGATTTTGCACTGGGGTCGTAGTCCGACCGTCCGCGCCCGCGATAGTCCGGACAGATGACGCGGCGCGTTCCCGAATGCCGCTGGGCCACTTTGTGAAAATCACGAGAATTGCGGGTCAATCCAGGCAGGCAGAGAAGCGGAAGAGCCGTGCTGTCCCGGTCACCGTAGTCCCGATAGTAGAGCGAAAGGCCGTCCTGGGCTCTGAAGCGATGTTCGCGGTAATCGGCCATCGCTCTGTCCCATCAACCGCAAACCAATCCGGGAAGAGGCTCAAGCGAAGTGATTTCTGCCTTCGGTTCACCCGGCAGCCGTTCTTTCGGCTGACCGAACCTGTTGACCCAGGCGACCTGGAAGCCGAAATACGCCGCACCGGCCGCATCCCAGGCGTTTGACGACATGAAACAGATTGCCTCTGGCGCAACGCCTAACCGATCGACGGCAAGCTGATAAGTCTTCGGCGAAACCTTGAAGATTCCGACCGCTTCGATCGAGAGCACCGCGTCCAGCTGGGCGGCGATACCGGCGTTGCCGACCGCGGAATCGAGCATCATTGGCGATCCGTTGGACAGGATCGCTGTTTTCATGCCGGCATCCTTGAGGGTTTGCAGGACGCCCGGCACTTCCGGATAGGCGTCCAGTTCGAGATAGAGAGACATAAGTTTTTCGCGCAGCGCGCTATCGTCGAAGCCTGTCGCGGCCATCGCATAGTCGAGCGCGTCGCCGGTGATCTGCCAGAAATCCGTATGCGCCCCCATCAATGACCGTAGCCAAGTGTATTCGAGTTGTTTTTGCCGCCAGAAACCGGACAGCGCATCCGCCTTCTCGCCCAAATCGTCGCGGCAACGCGCCGCTGCAGAATGAACGTCAAAAAGTGTTCCGTAAGCGTCGAAGACGCAGGCGCTGATATCCTTTAGCGGCGCGGGGGCATTCATACTCTTTCCGATCCTGGCGTTTGATTAGTGATAGTCGAC
>JAPPPC010000588.1 GCA_028817685.1 Rhodospirillaceae bacterium | reverse complement strand
CACAGATCATCAGGATGGCGAAAAACATCGTCACCTTGCCGCCTGGCTGCACAACGACGTTTTCCGGGTCGATGACGACTCCGTTGCGTTTTTCGAAATCCGCAGCGACGGCTTCGCGCAGGGGCAGGATGCCGTTTGCGGGCGTATAGCCATGATGCCCGTCACGAAGCGCTTTTACCGCTGCTTCAACGACGTGCTCCGGCGTCTTAAAATCTGGCTGGCCGATGCCGAGATTGATGACATCCATGCCTTCCGCTTCCAGCTTGGCCGCTCGTGCGAGGACTTCGAAGGCGGATTCGGTACCGAGCCGGCTCATATGTTCGGCCATTGTAATCATGCTGGATTTCCTTTTCGGCAGCGGGAGGCGGAGGCGGATTTTCGCGTCCCCCATCCCTGTTTGTCCAGAGGGGCTGCACGCAATCGATTCACTGGCTTGACGCGCGTCCGGCAGGGGACTAAATCAGGGCCCGCCTATGGTGGCTGTAGCTCAGTTGGTTAGAGCACTAGATTGTGGATCTAGGGGTCGTGGGTTCAAATCCCATCAGCCACCCCAGATACGAGAAAGGGCCGGCGATCACTCGCCGGCCCTTTTGCGTGTCATTTACAAGCGCGGCACTAGCACTTCATCGACATGATCTTCTTACCCGCAGCATTGTAGGCGTCGTAAGATTTCTTGCCGGTTTTTGCCAAATTCATCCAGGTACCGAGCGCCTTTTTGCCTTTGCCCGTATTCACGTAGAAGGCGGGGCCGGCCATTTTCCATTTACCCGGCGTGATTTTGTCGCCGACGTTGCGATCCATATTGCCGGATGTCGCCGTGATGTCCCTGTAGTAAAAATCCTTGGCTTTCGTGCCGTCCGCCAAGGTGACGCTGCAGGCAATACTGCCGCGGCCGAATGCTTTCTTCATTTCTTCGGCCGTCATGGTTTTCGGTTTCGCCGGCGCTTTGGCCGCTGTGTCGCCCTTACCGCTGTCCGACGCGCACGCGCCCAGAGCCAGCATCGCGGCAACCGCGGTGACTGCTACTAAAGTTTTCTTCATCGTTTCCCTCCTGAAATCTCCCCCGATCATCGGAGCAGGTTGTACGGCACTTATTGTAAGCGGACCGCCTCAATCTGCCGTATGGGCGACATCCTGATGCAAAGTTTATCAGCCGACGTCATGCGAGTCGTCCGAAAAATCAAGGAATCAGCCACTGGTTCCAAGTCCAATAAGCCTAACACAGCTAAAACGAGGCCTCTTTACATACGATTAACAAGAAACGCCAGGGCGTACTTTCGGAAAATGAAGTAAATCCTACAGGCGTTGGTGAGGACCCGCCTTGCTCATATTGCGAATTAACGCTAACCGGTCAGTTCAAAGCCGCCGTTCTTCGCGCGTCAAGCGGGTATGACGGTACTTCGCAGGATGGCGTCTTCGGGCTCGAGGGTTATTGGTTGCCAGTTCTGCGAGCGGACATAGTCAGGCCTCGGGTTTTCAACCTCTTTTGGATGATTGGCGACCCGATTGTAACAAAAATACATCTGGCAGCGGTCATGTGCGGATAAATTATGACCCGAGGCGTGAAGATTGTTGCAATGAAAGATCGCAGCCGTCCCCGGTGCGCCCGTCACTGGTACGGGATCGGGATAGCGCGCGATTTTATTGCGCATTGTTTCTGGACCAACGGCCCAAAGGCTGTAAGCCGTTGAATCGTCCCAGTAAGGTTGATGGCGGCCTTCGTGGTGGCTGCCCGGCAGCAGGTATAGGCAGCCATTGAATTCCGTCGCTTCGTCCAGCATGACGACCATGGTCGTCAGCTGCGGCTCTGCGATCCCGTCGAGGTGCCACGCACCAAAATCCTGGTGCCAGGGCCAAGCGGAACCTTGAATTGCTGCTTTGACGTTGACTTTGCAGTGGTGCAGGTAGAGTTCGTCATCACCGAGCAGCTGCTGTGCGACACCCAACGCCCGTGAAGAGCGGGCTGCGGCCCGAACCGCCCCCGAAGCTGTTTCGCCATCGTCTTCGTGCATGCGAAATATCGTTTTCGCGGGGCCCCCGGTTTCCTCGCGGATGATGCAATTGGACTCGACCTGCGACACACGTTCGACCTCGCCGCGCAGGATGGCGACTTCTTGGGCCGAGAAAAGCTCCGGAAAGATCAGGAAGCCATCTCTCTCATATTGAGCGCATTGCGCTTCGGTCAGTTGCATGGCTGGTTACTCCTCTTTCGAGTAGGCATCGTCAGCAGGCCGCGCGCGATCATCGTAAATCGGCGCCGTGCCGGGCAAGAGGAAACTCGTTAGAGCCGGAAATTGAGGGAAATTTAACCTATTGCACCAATGGTGGGGCGGCTTTCGAACCGGCAGCCGCGCGGTACGAAAATCGAGCAGACAACGCGCCCTAAACCTTGTGGGCGCAGGATGCAAAGCTGGGAGTGAACATATGGTTGCTCGGACTCAAAAAAAATTCAGGATTGAGCTGCAACAGGAGGCGTACCGGGCGCGGTTGAGCCGCGGCGCCATCGCGTCCGGCGGCGTATCGAACGACGTTGGTACGCAGGAGATCCTTGATGCCATTTCGGCCTTGCGCGCAGACCTTCTAGGCGGAGACGTGGCGACCGCGAATCTGACCCCTGATACGGAACGCATTATTCAAGAAAAGGTCGCCGTCGAGAATGAACTGAAATTGCTCTCAAGCGCGCTCGACAA
The DNA here is from genome assembly GCA_028817685.1 of Rhodospirillaceae bacterium. Classification (GTDB taxonomy): domain Bacteria; phylum Pseudomonadota; class Alphaproteobacteria; order UBA8366. The sequence continues at coordinate 1,647 of JAPPPC010000588.1, read as the reverse complement.
GACCAAGAAGGAAATTGCCGGACTTCGGTATTCGTCGATTCACGGTGATCGCATTTCGTCGATGAACAATCAGCTCGACGAAATCGTGATGGCGGCCGAAGAGGCGACGAACAACATTCTCGAATCTGCCGAGGAAATCGACTCGGATCTCCAGAAGATGCAGCAAACGGCGTCGACCGACGATGAATTCATGTTGCTGGAGAAAATGAGCGCCGAAGTCATCAAGATCTACGAGGCCTGCAATTTCCAGGATCTGACCGGTCAACGCGTCACCAAAGTCTGCGAAACGCTGAAGCATGTGGAGACACGGGTCGATGCCATGATCAAATGCCTCGGGGGCGATGACTCCGCATTCTCGGAACTCGTCGAACCCGAGGAGCTGGAAGATGCGGATGGTGTCGCGCTGGAAGGACCGCAGGCGGCGGGCGAGGGCATTTCGCAGGCCGACATCGACTCGATGTTCGACTAAACAAGCCGCGCCGCCAATTTACCCTACGCCTTTGGGGCGCCCATATTGTAGAACTTTGCCCTGATCAGATTGGGGGCTAGCGTTCGGGTATGGGGTATCGCATTGGCGTCGACATCGGCGGCACATTCACTGACTTTTGCGCTTTCGATGAGGCGAGCGGGGCAGTCCGCACGCTGAAAGTACTATCGACCCCAGACAAGCCGGGAGCGGAAGTCGTCACGGGCCTTGAGGCACTGCACGATCGTTATGGCATCCAGCCCAGCGACGTTTCCTATTTCACGCACGGTACCACGGTCGGCGTAAACACGGTCATCCAGCGTAAGGGCGTCAATCTCTGCCTGTTCACGACCAAGAATTTCGAAGACGTTTTGGAAGTTGCCCGGCTCAAGATGCCGGATCCGTATGATCTGTTTTCGCGCCGGCCGGTTCCGTTGGTCACCAAGGAAAAGGTCTTTCAGATCGGGGGGCGCATTCTTGCCGACGGCAGCGAAGATGAACCGGTCGATGAAGCAAGCGTCCGGGCCGCAATCGCCGGTGTCAGAGAGGTCGGTGGCAACGCGATCGTCGTCGCATTGCTGCACGCCTATCGTAACGATGCACATGAAAGGCGGGTCCGCGACATCGTGAACGCTGAAGCGCCGGATTTGGATGTGATCTGCGCGAGCGAAGTCTGGCCGGTGATACGGGAGTATGAGCGCACCGTCACCGCCGTCGTCGCGGGCTATGTGCAGCCCCGCGTCGCGGATTATCTGACCGCCTTGGAGGGATCGTTGGCCGGCGCCGGTGTTTCCGCGCGACCGATGATCACGAAATCGAATGGCGGGGTGATGAGCGCGGCGCTCGGGAAGACGCAGTGTGCGCAAATGCTGCTCTCCGGAACGGCAGCCGGTGTCATCGGCGCCAGCTATGTCGCTCGGATGACAGGCGATCAAAATACCATGAGTATCGATATCGGCGGCACAAGCGCCGATGTTGCCTTCATCCGGGATGGCATGCCGCAATACGGTATCGGTGAAATGATCGGCGAGTTCCCGATCTTCATCCCGACCGTTTCGGTAACCTCTATCGGGGAAGGCGGCGGTTCGATCGCCTGGGTCGATGCGCAGGGCGTCCTCAAGGTCGGGCCGGAGAGTGCGGGCTCGAACCCAGGCCCGGCCTGCTACGGCAGGGGCGGAACC
>JAPPPC010000301.1 GCA_028817685.1 Rhodospirillaceae bacterium | reverse complement strand
ATGCCCAGCCTTGGGTCAAAAGGTGGGTGATCTCATGCGCGGTGATGGCGTAACGCTTCGCGATCTGCCGTGACGGGATGAAAATGGTCGCTGGCGGTTTGTGCCGGGCGTTCCCTTTGTCGCGAACGATCATCGTGATGGGGCCGACATCATTGCCGAGATAGTCGATCAGCGCGGCACGTTCCCGCGCGGCCTGTTCCGCAAGATGTTGAACCTGCTGCTCCGAGACTCCCGGATCGTGATTTACCGCGCAGATTGTCCCATCGGCGCTGGGCGTTCCCTTGCACGGTTGCGTGCTCACGCACCCGGTCAGAATGAAGGTGAAAAGGAGCGTTATCTTTTTCACTTAACTCATCGCTGCGGCGCGAAGCGCCTCCGGCGTGAAAGGCATCCGCCGCAAACGCAGGCCTGTTGCGTCATAGACCGCATTGGCGATCGCTGCACCCGCCGGGCCACTGACCGCCTCACCGGCGCCGAGATAAGGATCGCCGGGCCGGTCAATCAGGATCGTCTCGATCTCCGGGATATTGTCGAAGCGCAATATCGGATAGCTGTCCCAATCACGGCTGGTGACGCCGTCGCGGTCGAATTTGACCTCCTCGTGCAATGCCCAGCTTGCCGCTTGGATGAAGCCGCCTTCGCTTTGCATGATCAGCCCGTCCCGATCGACGACTTGTCCGGCGTCCACGCTGACCACGGCGCGGTGCAGCTTGATTGCAGCATCGTCGCCGACCTCCAACTCCACCCCAACTGCGGAGTAGGCCTTTGAGTTGGTGTATTGCGCGAATCCGATGCCGCGGCCCCTGTTGTCCGGTTTGCTCTCCTTGAACAAACTGTCGGCTACCGCCTGAACGCAGGCCTTTGCGCGGTCGTCATCGAGATGGCGCAATCGAAATTCGACTGGATCTATGCCTGCCGCCTCGGCGAGTTCATCCAGAAAACATTCGATGGCGTATACGTTGGCGTAACCGCCTAGGGTGCGCAGCGCGGAGGTGCGCAACGGCAGGCCGCGGACCAGATTTTTCACCAGTCGCGGGTTGGGAAATTTGTAAAGCGGGTCGAGATTCCGATGGATGCCGACATGGTAGCGCATGGCCGGCTGCGGCACCGGATCTTCGGCACCGTTTTCGATATAGCGCAATGGCAGCAGCCGACGCGCGCCTTCGCCCGGCGGACTGTTGCGCGGCCGCATCATGAACGTGTCGCCATAGCTCTCTTGCGACCAAGCGACGACATTGCCCTCTGCATCCAAACTCGCCTGCACGGCCATCGCCATACAGGTCGAATAGGGCTCCCAGGCATGCTCGTCCTCGCGAGTCCATTTCAACAGGATCGGCGTGCCGGGTAGGGCACGCGCCACCAGCGCCGCATCGACGGCCACATCGTCGGCACCGTTATGGCCGTAACAGCCGGCTCCTGGGACATGCACGATATGAAGATCTTCTTCCGCCATGCCGAGCCCGCCGGCCAGCGCCTCGCGCAGTACGTAGATGCCCTGGCTGTGCGTCCAGATGTGGATTTTGTCACCGTCGGTCTGGGCCAGAGCGGCAGATGGGCCCAGCGACCCATGCATATGGTAGGGCTTTTCGTAGCGGGCGGTCAGCGTGGTCGCGGCGTCCGCGGGTGGGTCCGGGAGGTCCGGCACGGGTTCGCGACGCGGGATACCGTCGGCGACTGGCAGGCTGATCCGTTCATTCGTTTTCATGGCGTCGAAAATATCGGCGGTGGGCAGCCCGCCGCGCATGTCCCAGTCCGCGGCAGCGGCGAGCCGCTCAGCCGCCTTGACGACGGCATATTCGTCCGCACCCGCGACGGCAAGGTGGCTGCCGTCCCGAACAACGCGCACCCCCGACGTTTCGATCCGTTCGCACGCGCTTTCGTCCAGCGCGTTCAACCGCGCGTGATAATGCGGCGGTCGGACGACGCGCGCGTGCAGCATGTCCGGTGGATTCATATCGTGCACGAAGACCGGCTGCCCGGTGACCAGGTCGGCGAGACCGCGGGCCGTTTGCGGATTGCCGACCTCCTCGTAGTCTTCCGGCGCCTTGACCGTGGCGTCCGGGTCGATCGGGACTTCAAAAGGCTGGTCGCCCTGCAGGTCCCAATAGGTGACGGAGCGGTTGGTATCGCGCGACCGGATCAGCCCGTCGGCAATCTCGAGAGAGGCCGGGTCGACGTCGAGCTGCGCGGCTGCCTTGTTGATTAGGTGGCGACGCGCTGTGGCTCCGGCGAGACGTATCGCCTGCCCGGAATCCTGCATCGAGTTGCTGCCGGAGGTCACACCCTCATCCGGCGAGATACCGGTTTCGACGGTGGCCATGGCGATACGGTCGAGCGAGACGTTGAGTTCCTCCGCAGCGATGGCAGCGAGCGCGGTCGAAATCCGTTGGCCGATATCGACCTTGCCACTGCGCACGACCACACGGCCGTCGCCGGTGATCGCCAACCATTGATCCAGGTTCGGCTGTTTTTCGAGGCTAGCGGTCATGGGACCCTCCCGCGGCGGCAAGTCTGTCGATCGCTTTCAACACCCGGACATGCGAGCCGCAGCGGCATAGATGGTCAGCGAGTGCCTCGTTGATGTCCTCCCGGCTCGGCTGCGGATTGCGTTTCAGCAGCGCCGTAGTTGCGACCACGAGGCCGCTTGTGCAGTAACCGCATTGGGCCGCGCTTTCCGCGATAAAGGCGCGCTGCACCGCATTTGGTTCACCATTCTCCGACAATCCTTCGACCGTCGTGATGTTCTGTCCGTTGAACTCCGAAACCGCGCGCACGCAGGACAGTACCGGCTCACCGTCGACAAGTACGGCACAGGCGCCGCATTGCTCCAGGCCGCAGCCAAGCTTCGCGCCTTTCAGGTTGAGCGTATTGCGCAGGACGTACAGCAGTGGCGTCGACGGGTCGCAGTCGACCTCTTGCGCCGTTCCGTTGACGGTGAGTTTGAATTTGGCCATGTCGCGGACAGTCTCCCTCTATGCATTGCGTCATTCTCCCGCGCGGTGGCGGCCGGCGCAATCGTGAGGTCGCTACCGCAGCATTTGTTCCCAATACGCGACGTCGATCCACTTGTTGAACTTCCAGCCAACTTTTTCGAAATGCGCGACTTTTCGGAAGCCAACCTTCTCGTGCAATGCGACGCTGCCGTCGTTGGGCAGCGCAATGCCTGCCATCACGGCATTTATGTCGCGGTTACGCAAATCCTGAAACAGCTTTTCGTACAGTGCTGTCCCGATCCCTTTGCCGTGGAACGCCTCGTCCAGGTAGACCGTCGTTTCGGCTGAAAACCGGTAGGCGTTGCGCATCTTCCAAGGGCCGGCATAGACGTAGCCGCCGATCGTGCCGGCCTCTTCGTAAACCAGCCATGGATACGCTTCGAGGATGGTTTCGATGCGGTGCCGGAAGTCTTCCACGGTGACGGGTTCTTCCTCGAAGGTGACGATCGAGGTTTTTATGTAGTGGTTGTAAAGCGCGCACAGAGCGGGTGCGTCTGCCGGTTCGGCCGACCGGATCATGGCTGTGGGGTCCTTAAAGCGGTTAGACTGGAATACTATTTCTAGCGCAATTGGGCTTCCGCGGGCAGGGGGACGGTCATGAAGATCGAACGGTTTCGAAAATTCAACACGAAGGATGTCTACCCGGGCCAGACCTTGGACAATGATATGAGCATGGTCGCCAAGGCGGGGAACCGGATATTCATGCGCGGCCAAACCGGCCTCGATCTCGATCAGAACATGGTGGGTGCGGAGGACGCTGCGGCGCAGGCCGATCAGGCGATGCGCAATGTGAAGACGCTGCTGGAAGAAGCCGGGTCCAGCCTGGAGCATATTTGCAAGGTCACGACCTATATCACTGACCGGGCCTACCGCGTGCCGGTTTACAGCACGGTCGCGAAATATCTGGCGGATATCGCGACCGTCGGCACCGGTCTGGTCGTGAAAGGTCTGGCGACACCGCAGATGAAGGTCGAACTGGATATCGAGGCCGTCATCCCATCAGGCGAAGCGCACCGGAAGTTCCGTTTGTTCAATACCGAGAACTGGTTCAACCAGACGGGCGTCACACGCAATTCCTGCATGGTGGTCCGCACCGACGATGAGATCTATCTGCGCGGCCAGACCGGGGCGACCCTGGATGGGTCCCGCAATACCGGCGCCGGGCACAGGCCCGAAGACGCCGCCGAACAGGCCGATTTGGCGATGCGGAATGCGCGGACCCTGCTCGAAGAGGCGGGTGCTAGTTTCGACGATGTCTGCAAACTGCGGGTTTACATCGGCGACCGCGCCTATCGGGAGCCGGTCTATCAGGTGCTGGGTCGGCATCTCTGCGATACATATCAGTG
>JAPPPC010000515.1 GCA_028817685.1 Rhodospirillaceae bacterium | reverse complement strand
CAAATCCTCCGTTAACGAATAGGCTCAGATGTCCCAAATGTTTTGATGACGGACAGGAGTTGAGCCCCCGCGCGCGCTTCTCGTCTTGGGCCGCGCGCAAACTGGCGCGGGCGACACGACTGCCGCATACGAATCCTTTCGCAAGGCTCTCAATCTGGCTCCCAATTCAGCCGAAGCGCGGTACGCTTTGGGCGACAACCGACAAAAAAACGGTGATTTCAAAGCCGCCAATAGTTTGTTCGTCGAAACCTTAGCGATCGATCCCAGTCACGTGCATGCCTATCGCTTTCTTGCAAGCAACAAATCGATGGAAGTCGGGGACCAACATTTTGAGCAGATGCTCGACTTATTACAGAACGGCCGGCTTACCGCCGAGAAACGTTCCCGCCTGCACTTCGCAGCATCGGCAGTATTCGAGCAGGCCGGCGACATCGATAACGCGTTCGCGCACCTTACAGCAGGAAACGATCTAAAGGATGTGATATTCGACCCCGCTTCCTGTGCAAGCTACTTCGGTAGTTTGATAGAAACCTTCGACGCGGAATTCTTCAAACGAACACAAAATTGGGGCAGTCAGGACAGGCGGCCGCTTTTTATTCTTGGCATGATGCGCTCCGGCACAACGCTTGTGGAGCAAATTTTAGCAAGCCACAGTGAAGTATTTGGAGCCGGTGAATTGGAGGCCTTTAACGCCATCGTCGATGGCCTCGGCGAGCGCCTCGCATCAAAGAAAGGCTATCCGGACTGCGTTTCCGCCTTAGACCAACAGTCAATACGCGATATGGCATCGGATCATCTTGATTTCCTGGTATCGCTTGCTGGCGACAGAAAATTCGTCAGCGACAAAATGCCGACGAATTTTCTACACATCGGCATGATCCTGACCCTGTTTCCCAATGCTCGCATAATTCATTGCCGGCGCGATCCGCGAGACACGTGCTTCTCCATTTTTAGCCTCGATTTCGGTGGCAATCATCCTTACGCCTACAATCAAACAAATCTTGGCTATTTCTATCGCCAGTATGAAAGGCTGATGGACCACTGGCACCGTGTCGCCCCAGGCTCCATCCTCGATGTTCAGTACGAAGACTTGGTTGCCGACCAGGAAACCCACACTCGCCGCATGCTAGAGTTTTGTGGACTGGATTGGGACGAGAACTGCCTCGACTTCCACAAAACCGACCGGACGGTGCAGACCTGGAGCTACAATCAGGTGCGCAAGCCCATTTACAAATCCTCCGTGGCGCGCTGGCGTAAATTCGAAAACCACCTGGCCCCCCTACTCGCCGAGCTAGACATATCCGAATAGCCTGGAAAACGGTGGCTTGAGAGATAGCATCCACTGCGAATTGCTTGAGCGCTGTCTCGCAAACCGGCGAAATCGGGATTCACCCCAACGGGTTGGGTATGGTGGAAGTCAATATCGGTGGCGTTGTCGACCTGGCGTAAATCGCGTCAGGTGCGGGAACTTTGAATGATCGCCTTCAGCATATCGCGGAAAGCCTTTACTGATTTTCCAAATAATCCTGCAGCGCGATGGCTTGGTTATGTTCCTCGTCGCGGGCGCTGTAGAGCAACGTCACGACGTCGTGCTCGCGCCCAAGCTGTCGCAACGTTTCGACAACCTCCCCTGCCTCGAGCTCTTCTGCGTAACGCGACCTAAATCCGTCCCACTTCGCCGGATCGTGCCCGAACCATTTGCGCAAAGCCGTCGACGGCCCAATCTCCTTCAGCCACAGATCGATCGCCGCCGTTTCCTTACTCACACCGCGCGGCCACATCCGGTCGACCAGCACGCGATAACCGTCCGCGGCGTCGCGCGGTTCGTATATGCGTTTGACCTGAAACATGGCGGTTATGCGGTGCCGTCGAACCGTTCGTCCAAGAGCCGGATCGGTTTTTGCCGGGACTCGATTTGCGTCAGCGAGGCCAGACCACCTGGTTGCGCAAAGGCCACATCGACCGCAACGCCGATCTTTCGGCGGAGCAGATCGGAATAGGCCTTTTCGAGCGCGGTATCTGGCTCGCCTCGGACTTCCACAGTGACCGTCAACTCATCGCGTCCCCTGGCATCCCGGGTCGCGCGGCAGATGAACTCGCCGGTAAATTCGGTCCGTTCCGCCAACATGCCGCCGATCGCTTGCGGGAAGAAATTGATGCCCCGAAGCTTGATCATGTTGTCGCTGCGCCCGAGGAACCCTTCAATCCGGCGCAGCACCAGATCCGAGGGGGCCGGGTCGGTGCAGACTGCGGAAACGTCGTGCGTGTTGAACCGGATGATCGGATAGATATCATCCTTGAACAGGCAGGTGTTGATCATGTCGCCAGGCTGCCCGTCATCGACCGCTGCGCCCGTTTCGATGTCGCAAATTTCCAGATACTGCGCATCCTCATTGACGTAGAGCCCCTGGCGATCCGGCCCCTGCCCTGCTATGGCGCCCGTATCGCCGACACCGTACCAGTCATATACGTCCACGCCGCCCCAGCTCTCCGACAACATCTCGACGGCCTCGCGTCCCATATGGCCCGAGATCATGCGGATCGGGATGTCGCGACCGGGCTCCAGCCCCTGCTCGCGCGCCACATCGGCCAAATGCTTGATATAGTCGGCGAACCCGACGATCACGGTGGCGCCGAAATCCTGCATCATCGCGACTTGCTGCACCGAGCGGGTCTCGCTGCCGGTGCCCGCCGGCAGGAAAATTGCGTTCGTCCAGTGCACCACCGCCTCGCGTAGATAGTGGCCGCCATTGACCATGCCGTGGCCGTAGACGGAATGGACAATGTCATCCGAGCGCAATCCCTGCAGCAGATAGAACCGCGCGATCAGCAAATTCTGCACTTCGCGGCTTTTCGGACCATAGAGCAGCACCTGTGGCTTGCCGGTCGTGCCCGAGGTCGTGTGCACCACGACCGGCGGCCGTTCCGCCGGCGGGTAGAGTTCCATCCCATGGAAATCACCGAAGGGTGGATGCGCTTCAATACTCGCCATGATGTCAGATTTATCGAAGGGCGGCAGCTTTGTGATGTCGTCGAGTCCTCGGATGTCGCCCGGCTCGATCCCCTTCGCCCCCCAATGGCGCTGGTAGAACGGGATTTTCCAGGCGCGAGCCAACAGGGTCTGAAAGCGCGCCTCCTGCAGGGCACGCAACTCATCACGGCTCATACTGGTAAAGCGCGCGACGAAGGCGGGGCCGATCGGATAGTCGTCGGCAAGCGCCAGCATATCGGTGGCGGAAAAGTAGTTGGCGGTGGTCACGATAGTTTCCCTGATTTCGCGGCCCGCACTATAACAGAAGGCCGTGTACCCTGTCGGAGGACACACCTCATGACAAGCTGGACCCTGCCGAACGACGCCAGACTGGCTCTCAGCCTCGTCGTCAATGTCGAGGAAGGCTCCGAGATGACCGTCGCCGATGGCGACCGTGGGCCGGAAGTTGTGGACGAGTTGGGTGTATCTCTACGCAAATCGATCCGCAATTACGGCAACGAAAGCAATTACCAGTACGGGCTGAAGGCCGGTGCACCGCGGATCATGCGCCTGCTGCGCGACCGCGGCATGCCGGCGACATTCACAGCCGCGGCATTGGCACTGGAACGCGCTCCTGAGCTGGCCCGCCAGATTGCAGGCGACGGACACGAGACCTGTAGCCATGGCTGGCGCTGGATTCACCAGTTTCAGATGGACGAGGACGCGGAGCGAGACTTCATCCGCAAGGCGGTCGCGTCGATCGAGCGGACAACAGGAACGCGTCCCTATGGTTGGCTGTCGCGCTATCTGTTGACCGACAACACGCGCCGCCTGCTGGTCGAGGAAGGGTTCACCTATCACATGGACGATTATTCCGACGACATGCCCTTCTGGGACAAGTCGTACGAGAAACCGATCGTGATCCTCCCCTATACGCTCGATTCCAACGACATGAAAATGTGGACGGCGCCCAGCCTGACCCCTGCGGATTGGCTCGAATACGCCATCGATACGTTCGAGTGGCTGTATCGCGAGGGGGCGGAAGCGCCGCGCATGATGTCACTCGGGGTCCATCTCCGCATCATCGGCCGGCCTGGACGGATCGGCTATTTCGAGAAGTTCCTAGACCATGTCGCTGCCAAACCTGGCGTGTGGATCACGACACGGAAGAACATTGCCGACAGCTGGTCGGCGCAAAATCCTGCATGAGGACATTATGAGCGACGTCATTCCCGCCAGCCTGACTGCCGACCCTTGGCCGGAGGTCGCCCGCACCATCCAAGCGGCTAACGGCGCTACCGACCCCGAAGCCGCGCTGCGCATTTGCGTTGAGACCAGCCTGCGCATCACCGGCGACGCCGAGGCCTATAA
>JAPPPC010000798.1 GCA_028817685.1 Rhodospirillaceae bacterium | reverse complement strand
AGGAGGAGCGCATGCCGCCCGTGGCGCGACGCGCCTACACGCCAGCTCCCGGCAACGAAATCACGCTGATCGTGGAAACCCAGGACGGACGCACGGTGCGTTTGCCCGGTGGCGATCACATGTCCTTCAACGTGCGGCTCGATTTTACGTCGATCCTGGCCAAACTGCCGCAGTCCAAAATCGCCCACCTGGCGCCGAAGCGGGTCAGTATCCACATCGCGCCGCTGGCGACGCTTCTGCCGGTCCCGCAACCGAGCGATCTCGACCGGCACAGTCCGGACGAACTGAAGCTGGTATTGGGACCCTATCGCAAGACGGGCACCCAATTCTTCGACGAGGGTGGCGAAACCGGTGAGACGGTGTCGATGATGACGCAGATGATCAACCGGCTGCCGCGCCTGGCTCGGGCACCGGAAACGGCGCGCACCGGCACGCTGCAAACCGTGCTGAACGGTGCTGACGGCCAGGCATCGAGCGCGGGCGCCCGGGCGCGTTTCCAGGGCATCGTCGAAGGGTGCGAAAACATGCTCGAGACGACCAAGCGCATGAATATGCGCGCCTGCCTGACCTATCGGCACGACGTCATGCAGACGGAGACCAACCGCGCATTTTGGAAAGCCCGCGGCGGCGTCTAGCGCCGCCGGACCCGCGCTTTGACGGGAACCGAATCTCGGCTGTTCGCAGACCAGGCGCTGCTCGCGTCGGGCTGGGCTGAAGACGTGCTTTTTCAGTTCGGCGCCGATGGCACGATTCTGTCGGCAACGCCCGGCGCGGCGGCGCAGAGCGCGCCGAAGGCTTCGGGACCGGTTCTCCCGGGCATGGTCGATGTTCATTCGCATGCGTTTCAGCGCGCGCTGGCCGGGCGGACCGAGCGCGCCGGGCCTGGACCCGATTCCTTCTGGACCTGGCGCGAGGCGATGTACGGCTTCGTTCGCCGGCTGACGCCGGATCAGGTCGAAGCGATTGCCGCTCAGCTCTATGTCGAACTGCTGAAACAGGGCTACACCGCGGTCGGCGAGTTTCACTATCTGCATCATGCGCCGGACGGCAGCCCGTATGACGAGATCGCTGAGATGTCGCTCCGTGTCGTGACGGCAGCGCGCCAAATCGGTATCGCGATTACCCATCTCCCGGTGCTGTACGGCTTCGGCGGCTTCGGCGGTCTTGATGTGGGGGAGGCGCAGCGGCGCTTTTGCAATGCGCCGGATGCGCTTTTGCGGATCGTTGATACGGTGCGCAACCGGTTCCGAGACGATCCCGATATGCGGGTCGGGGCTGCGCCGCATTCCCTGCGCGCCGTGACGCCGGAAACACTGTCCGAGACCGTGGCGGCGCTGCACGCCGAAGATCCAGTAGCTCCGGTGCATATCCATATCGCAGAGCAGCAAAAGGAAGTCGACGACTGCCTGGCCTGGAGCGGCATGCGGCCGATCGACTGGTTGTTCGCCAACACACCGCCGGATCCCCGCTGGTGCCTGGTTCATGCGACCCATGCGAATGAATCCGAAATAGCTCGGATCGCGCAAAGCGGCGCGGTCGCGGGGCTCTGTCCGACGACGGAAGCCAATCTGGGAGACGGGATTTTCCCCCTGCCGCCCTATCTGGCAGCCCATGGAATTTATGCGGTCGGATCCGACAGCAACAGTTCGGTCAGCCCCGTGGAGGAGTTGCGCTGGCTTGAATATGGCCAGCGCTTGCGCGACCAGCAGCGTAACGTGACCGCCGATCCGGGCCGCCCGTCCGTCGGTGCGGCACTGTGGCGCGCCGCCGCCGTTGGCGGTGCAAAGGCCTTGGCCCGGCCCGCGGGCGCGCTGGAGGCGGGAAAACGGGCCGATTTGATCGTGCTCGACGGGGGACATGTCGATCTGGCGGGTCGGCAGGGCGACGACATCCTGGATGCGTTTCTCTTCGCCGGAAATGACTGCAAGGTCCGCGACGTCATGGTCGGCGGCGTCTGGCGCGTCACGGATGGACAGCATGCGGCAGCGGAAACCGCTGCAGCCGCCTACGGAAAATCGCTTCGAGAATTGTTGTCGTAGCGTCGATCGTTACAATCGCCCCGGACACACACGGGGAGAGAATGATGACCAGCAGCGACAACTACAAAGCCGGCGAGAAAGTGCGGCGGGCCGTCCTGGGAGACAAGCGGGTCGACGAGACCATGAAGGACCCGGAGGATTTCGCCCGGCCGCTCATGGAGATCACGACCGAGTTCGCCTGGGGCCAAATTTGGACCCGCGATGGCATCGACCGGCGCACCCGCAGCTTCATGAACCTCGCCATGCTGTCGGCCTTGAACCGGCCGCACGAACTCGCCGTGCATATCCGTGGCGCGTTGAACAACGGCTTAACCCGCGAGGAAATCCAGGAAGTGTTTCTCCATGTCTTGGCCTATTGCGGTGCGCCGGCGGCGATCGACTCGACCCGCATCGCAAAGCAGGTCTTCGCCGAAATCGACGCGGAGTAACGGGCGATGACCTACGAAACGCTTCTATTCGAGGTCAGCGACGGCCTGGCCAAGATCACGCTCAACCGGCCCGGCGCGGCGAACAGTTTGAACGGCGCGATGGCGCACGATCTAATGATGGCGGCGATCCGGTGCGACGAGGACCCGGACATTCGGGCCGTGCTGCTGACTGGTACCGGCAAGATGTTCTGCGCCGGCGGCGATTTGAAAACCTTCAGCGGCTTCGGTGAGGATATGGGCGCGCGGCTGAAGGAGATCACGATCTATCTGCACGCCGCGACATCGCGGTTTTCGCGCATGAACCCGCCCTTGGTCGTCGCGGTCAACGGCATCGCCGCGGGGGCCGGGCTCAGCATCGCAATTTCCGGCGATCTGGTGCTGGCCGCGCAGTCCGCCATGTTCACGAGCGCCTATACCGCGGCCGGCCTGTCGCCGGACGGCAGTTCGACCTATTTCATGCCGCGTCTGATCGGCTTGCGGCGGTCGCAGGAATTGATGCTGACCAACCGGCGGCTCAATGCCGACGAAGCGGTGGAATGGGGCCTGATCAACCGGGTCGTCGCGGATGACGATCTGATGGCGGAGGCGGAGGCGCTGGCCCGCAATCTGGCCTCCGGGGCAACCGGCGCTTACGGCGCGGTCAAGAAGATGCTGACCGAGACCTTCACCAACCCGCTGGAAACCCAGATGGAGATCGAAGCGCGCTTTATTGCCGAGCGTGCGACCTCACCGGACGGGCGGGAAGGCATCGACGCCTTCGTCAACAAGCGGACACCCGATTTCAAGGGCGAATAGGGCACCGAGCATGATCTCCACCGACGAACATCCCAAACGGACCATTCAGGTGAAGGGCCGGACCATGGCCTATGTGGAGATGGGGGCGGGCGACCCCGTCGTCTTCCTGCACGGCAATCCGACCTCTTCCTATCTGTGGCGGAACATCATGCCGCATCTGTCGGACAAGGCGCGCTGCATCGCGCCCGACCTGATCGGCATGGGCGATTCGGACAAGCTGCCGGACAGCGGACCCGACCGCTACACCTTCACAGAGCATCGCGACTATCTCGACGGTTTCTTCGCGGCCATGGGCCTTTCAGAAAAGGTGACCTTGGTTGTGCATGATTGGGGCTCGGCGTTGGGGTTCCATTGGGCTCAGCGGAACCCGGACGCGGTGCGCGGGATCGCCTACATGGAAGCACTCGTGCGTCCGGTGACGTGGGAAGAGTGGAACGACGCGGCGCGGCCCGTGTTCGAGGGCTTCCGCTCGCCGGCGGGCGAAAGCATGGTTCTGGAAAAGAATATCTTCGTCGAGCGCGTGTTGCCGGGCTCCGTCCTGCGCGGCCTGAGCGAGACGGAAATGGCGGTCTACAGACGGCCCTTCGCGGAACCCGGCGAAGATCGTCGGCCGACCCTGACCTGGCCGCGTCAGATTCCGATTAGCGGCGAACCCGCCGATGTGGTGGCGATCGCGCAGGAATATTCGGACTGGCTGGCGGAAACGGAGGTGCCGAAATTGTTCGTCAATGCGGACCCCGGTGCCATCCTGATCGGTGCCCAGCGGGCGTTCTGCCGCGGCTGGAAGAACCAGACCGAGGTGACCGTCGCGGGCAGTCATTTCATCCAGGAAGATTCGCCGCACGAAATCGGCGCAGCACTTGCCGACTGGTATGGCTCTTTATTATGATCCCGCGCCCTCGCGAAACCCGCACCCATATGAACAGGTGTGGCCGCAGGGTGTGAAATTCGGTAAAATTGCAACGAATAACCGGTAGCGGAAAAATCCGGATGACCATGAGACAAGCCAAATTCGGCATCGGCCAGATCGTCAAACATCGCATTCACCCGTTCCGCGGGGTGATTTTCGATGTCGACCCGGAATTCGCGAACACCGAGGAGTGGTGGCAGTCGATACCGGAG
>JAPPPC010000685.1 GCA_028817685.1 Rhodospirillaceae bacterium | reverse complement strand
TATTTGGGCATGGTGTATGGCGTATCCGCGCGGGGCCGTTTTGACGGCTGCGCCCTGCAGGGGACCGAATGTTTTCTTGAAAGTGCGATCGTTTAGGATCGCACGCATCTTGCTGCTGTCCCAGGAAATCCGTTCGCGGATGGCGTTCAGCCACTCCGGCTCCGGCCGGAACGCCCCGCCGCTGACGCGGCAGAGGCCGGGCTCGACATTCAGGAAATAGCCGGTCCGGAGGTGCAGCGCCTTGCTGCCGCCGGGAAGAATACGGGCGCCGAAATTGGTCTTGAACGGCGTTTTGATGGCGGAAAACCGGGTGTCGCGATAGATGCGGAACATGCAACGGCGCGGGTCCATGCCGGTGACGCTGTCGTCGAACTTCTCGATTTCGAACAGCCAGACCCCGATGAAGGACAGAAAATCGGCGCGGGCGTCTTCGTATCGGGCGCGATTGTCCTCGAACCATTCGCGGTTGTTGTTCCGGCCCAGATCCCTGATGAAATCAAAGGTGCCGGTGTCGAGATGCGGCATGAGTGCGGTCTTTGTGCGGTTACGCGTAGGCGTCCATGGCACCGTTCAGGAAGTCGCCAAACGGCTTCATGGTCTTGAATGTTTTTACCGCGTATTTCAACAGATCTTTCTCGAACACTGTGTCGTCGGTCATGTCGTGGACAGCCAGGAAACTCTTGTGGCGCAGCAGCTCAATTTCCGGATGGTCTTTCGGATAACCTTTGGGGGCGGTTTTCAAGCGTTCGCCCGTAATGCCGCCGAACGCGTCGCGGAAAGGCTTACTCCTAAGCACCTTCTTCAATGGTGCGGCGTCCGCATCGATGCGGTGGCGGATCGCGTTGATCCAGGCGGCCGGCGGCTGGTGCGCCCCGCCGGCGAGGAAACAATTCCCCGGTTCAACCTGAATATAATAGCCCGCCCGCTGATGAACGTTCTTGCTGCCGCCCATCAGCATATGAGCGCCGAAGTTGGTTTTGTACGGAGTCTTGTCCCTGGAAAACCGCGTGTCGCGGTAGATACGGAAGACGCATTTCTTCGGGTCCAGTCCGGCGACATTTGGATCGAATGCTTCGATTTTGGGAAGTAGCACGCCAACGAACGATTCAAAGTCCGCCCGCGCTGCTTCGTAGCGTGGCTTGTTGTCCTGGAACCACTCACGGTCGTTGTTGCGCTTCAGGTCGGCCAGAAATAGTCGCGTGTCCGGGTCGAGATGCGTCATGCTCAAAGTGTTCTCGTGAAGGCGAGAGCCGACCTGGCCAGCGCTTCCCACGCATCGCGCTGCTTGTCTGCGACGATATACCAGCCTTTCAGCGGCCCTTTGGTCTTGAACGGGTTCAGTGGTTCGAAGTCGATACTGCCATGGGCGTCGAGGTCGAACTCTCGGCCGAGCCGAAATCCCATCCCCTGTTTGGCCCGGAAGGCAAAGATCTTGTCGCCGCATTTCAGGCCCGGCGCGCTCATCATCTTGCCGGCCGTGACATCGTTCTCGGCTGTCGTCAGCTTCGAGACGATGCGGTCGAACGCCGTCGTGCCTATGTCGTTCGGTGACATCGCCTT
The DNA here is from genome assembly GCA_028817685.1 of Rhodospirillaceae bacterium. Taxonomy (GTDB): domain Bacteria; phylum Pseudomonadota; class Alphaproteobacteria; order UBA8366. Next base: position 2,824 of record JAPPPC010000685.1, on the reverse strand, counting down.
TCCTAAACGGAACTAAAGGCCCATATGACCGAGAATTTTCCGGGTTAGCGGATCGTTCGGGTCGACCATCTTCTCAATGACCGTGAAATGATTTGCGCCCTCCGTTTCCAGATAGTCGATCGATCCCAGCTTGTCGCCCCACTTTTCGCACAGATACTGCGATTGCCGCCGGAATTCCTCGGTCTCTGCGCCGCCGACGGCGACAGTCATCGGCATGTCGTGACCGGGGTCGGAATTCGCCGGGCTGCAGCGCACGGCGCTGTCCGCATCGAGATGGACATCGTCGTTCACGGAAATCAGCAATATCGGCTGGAGGTCGAACAGCCCGCTGATCGGTGTTGCGCTCTTCAACAGATCCTTTGGCAGGTCTGCCTCGAATTCCGGCCAGTCCGTTGTCGCCACGGCGGCGGTCAGGTGTCCTCCGGCAGAGTGGCCGAAGACGTGGACACGATCGGGATCGCCGCCATAGGACGCCGCATTGCGCCACACCCAGGCGCAGGCGGCGCGTGCCTGGCGGGTAATTTCTTCTATGGTGACTTCCGGGCATAGCGTGTAGTTGATCGAGACGACCAGTGCCCCGGCGTCGACGAAGGGCTTCGGCAGAAAGGCATGGTCCTTCTTGTCGAGCGCCCGCCAATAGCCGCCGTGAATGAAGATCAGGACCGGCGCCTTGTTCGTGCCCGCCGGCTTGAAGATATCCAATGTCTCTTCGGCGCGCGGGCCATAGGCGATATCGCGGACGCAGTCGCTTTCAGCGTAATAGGCGTCACTGTCGGCCGCCCAACGGGCGAGAATTTCGTCGGTGTTCGAAACGGCAAGCCGCGGCCCGTATTGAAATTCCAGCGTCTCCTGGTCGTAGTTGCGATAGACGGCTTTGCTCATCGGGTTCCCCTCGGTACTGTGCGGCTCGAACGGCGCGCATTATGGCAAAAGTAAAAGGGGTTTGCATGCGGACGATTACCGAACCGGCACGGCAGGTACCGGTCGTCGCGGAGACGGAAGTTCTGGTGCTGGGCGGCGGCCCGGCCGGTATCGCCGCGGCCACGGCGGCGGCGCGCAGCGGCGCCCGCACGATGCTGCTGGAACGTTACGGCTTCCTCGGCGGCATGGGGACGGCCGCGATGGTGACCAATTTCTGCGGCCTGCACGCCAGTATCAACGGGACGGTGCAGCAGATCGTGCACGGTGTCGCGGACGATATTCTCGACCGTCTGGCGAAGCTTGGCGGGTTGCGGGAACCGCATGTGGTGACCAGCGCGGACGGCCTGAAGACCGGTGCGCAGGCGTACGACAATGCCGCCTACAAGGTCGCGACCGATGATCTTCTGGTGTCCGCCGGCGTCGATGTACGCTTTCATACCTTTGCGGTCGATGCCGTTACCGACGATGGTCACATCGAAGCGGTGCTGATCGAGACAAAGTCAGGCCGCGCGGCGATTGCAGCGGATATGTTCATCGATTGCTCGGGAGATGCCGATTTGGCCGCCTGGGCCGGTGCGCCGTTCGAGAAGGGTGGTTCGGACGGTTTTATGGCCTACCCGACCATGATGTTCCGGATTGCCGACGTCGATCACGATGTGGCGATGGGGGAGGGGGCGCCGCAGCTGAAAGCACTGATCGCGGAAGCCAATGCGAGTGGAGAATACACGCTGCCCCGCAAGGCCGGCATCATCCGTCCACAGACCCATGACAGCGAGTGGCGCGCGAATTTGACCCAGATTAGCCGCGACGGGGCGCCGGTGGACGGTTCCGACTGGGATGATCTGGGTTACGCGGAGATCGAGGGCCGCAAACAGGCGATCGAGTATTTCCGCTTCCTGAAGGACAGGGTCCCGGGATTTGCCGATGCCTACATGCTGGAATTGGCGCCGCAGATCGGTATCCGCGAAACGCGGCGTATCGTCGGGCCATACCAATTGACCGGCAAAGACGTTCTGGATTGTCGCGACTTCGAGGACAGTATCGGCTGCAGTGGCTGGCCCCTGGAAACCCACGTGCTGGGCGATGTGGAATGGAAGTTTCTGGCCGGGCGCGGTTACCATCAGATTCCCTTTTCTACGACGCTTCCCACCGGGATCGACAATTTGCTGGTGGCCGGGCGATGCGCCTCGACGACGCAGGACGGACAGGCTTCCCTGAGGGTCAGCGGACCGTGTTTTGCAATGGGGCAGGCGGCGGGTACGGCCGCTGCCATGGCCCGTACGGCAGGAACGGCGCCGGCGGAACTGGACGTTGCCGCGTTGCAACGGCAGTTGGCCACCGATGGCGCCTTCATTGGCGATACGGGAGTTTGAAACGCATGACATCATTCAAGGAATTACGGCCCTCCGCGCGCGTCGGCGTGCTGGTCCCCACCTCCAACCCAACCGTCGAGCCGGAACTGCAGTATCTGGTCGGCGACGACGTTGCGCTGTACGCCGCGCGGTTTCCCTACACGCCGGATCTTGATCTCGCGCAACGGATCGAAGGCTATCCGCAAGTGTTTCTGGACTGCGCAAAAGCGTTTGGGGCGATCGAACTGAACGCATATTTGGCGGCAATGACGGGCGCGTCGTACGGATTGCTGAAAGCGGGGGACGACGCGTTGTGCGAAAAGTTGAGTGCCGCTACCGGTACGGTCTCGACGACCGCGTGCCGTGCAATTCGCCTGGCGCTGGGGGCTTTGCAGGCAAAACGTGTCGCGTTGATCTCACCCTATCCGGCCTGGCTGACCGACCGGGCCGCGAAGTACTGGGAGGATTGCGGCTTCGATCTGACCCAGGTGGTGATGATGTCCGAGGAATTTCGAGCCTACGAAATGGAAAGCGACGAGGTCGCTGACACC
>JAPPPC010000458.1 GCA_028817685.1 Rhodospirillaceae bacterium | reverse complement strand
ACCGCGCCATCCTGCCGGTCGTACTTTGCCTTAGAGGCACCGGGCGGCGGCGTCGCGCTGGAATAGCGCGGTCCGATGACCGTGTCGTAGGCCTTTTTGTAGATGACCTGAACCCGCTTTTTGATCTCTATGTCCTTGATCACCAGGAACCGCCAGGTCTGATTGTTGCCGCCGCTGGGCGCGCGGATGCCGGCGTCGAGAATTTGACGGACCAACGCATCGGGTACCGGATCGGGCTTGAGGCGGCGCATCGCCCGCGTCGTATGCAAAATCTCGAAGATGTCGGTGCTGCCGCTCATGGTCCGTTCCTCCCGATTGGCTTTATCACCCGGAGAGCTTAGCGTAGGGACCCGCTATGGCAAATCGACCGAATTGCCAGGATCCTGAAACGCGCGGCATTCAGAGCCAGACCCTTGTGAGGGAAGACAACTTGATGGAACGAGTCGCCTGTATCGGTGAATGCATGCTGGAACTCAGCGGGGCCGATACCAGCCGCATGCAATTGTCGTATGGCGGCGATACATTGAACACGGCCACCTATCTGGCCCGTCTGGGGGTCGCCGTCGATTACGTCACGGCCCTGGGCGACGACACCTATAGCGATTGGATGGTCGAGCAATGTCGCGGGGAGGGGATCGGCACGGACCTCGTCGTGCGCGCCGCCGGGCGTCTGCCGGGAATTCATGCGATACGGACCGATACCAAAGGCGAGCGCCAGTTTTACTACTGGCGGGACCAGGCGCCGGCGCGGGATCTGTTCGCGTTTCCGGAAAGCGAAGCGATCGCGGACCGTCTGATCGAGTATGAGTGGATTTATCTGACGGGCGTAACGCTTTCCCTCTACGACGATGCGCGGCGGGAGAAACTATTCGAGTTGCTTGACCGCGCGCGCATGAAGGGGACGCGCGTTGCCTTCGACAGCAACTACCGTCCGCGTGGTTGGCCGGGACCTGAAAAGGCGCGGACGGTCTTCGAAGAGATACTGAAACGAACCGACCTGGCGGCGCCGACGCTCGATGACGACCGTCAAGTGTTCGGTGACCCGGATCAGACGGCCTGTGCCGACAGGCTCCTGGAGTCCGGTGTCGATGAAGTCGTCGTGAAACTCGATGCGGAGGGATGTCTCGTTGCAACCCAAGACATGCGCGAATTGATACCGACCGCACCAGTATCGCAGCCATTCGATACCACCGGCGCCGGGGACGCCTTCAATGCGGGATATCTCGCTGGGCGGATGGGCGGCATGGAGGCTCCCGAAGCAGCCCGGCACGCCCATCGGCTCGCCGGTGCCGTTATCATGCATCCCGGCGCGATCATGCCGCGCAGCGCGATGCCGGAGCACGCCACATGAAAGATACATTCGAAGCCGCACAGGTGATCCCGGTGTTGATCTTCGATGACCCGGCGGATGCGGTTCCGACAGCGGACGCACTCATCGCCGGCGGGCTGACCGTTCTGGAAGTCACCCTGCGGACTGAAGCGGCCTGGACAGCGCTCGCGGCGATCATCGAACGGTATCCGGACGTGACCGTCGGGGGCGGGACGGTGCTCGAGAGCAGCCAGATGGAACGCGCCAAAGCGGCGGGGGCACGGTTTGCCGTCAGCCCAGGGTTCGACCCGGATTTGGCCGGTTTGGCCCGATCGCTGAAACTGGATTACTTGCCGGGTGTCGCGACCGCATCGGAGGTCATGCGGGCACAACGAATGGGTCTCAGCTTTCTGAAGTTCTTTCCGGCGGAGGCCGCGGGCGGCATTCCGATGCTCAAGGCGTTCGCGTCGCCCTTTCAGGATATCGTGTTCTGCCCAACAGGCGGGATCGGGCCGGACAATGCGCCGGATTATCTGGCCCAGCCGAACGTGGCTTGCGTTGGCGGCAGCTGGGTCGCCAGCGGCGCCGACATCCGGCAAAAGGATTGGGCTGCGATTACGGCTAAGGCGAAAGCGGCTGCACCCTAAGCGACGTAATCTTCGGCGAACCGGTCGAGCCAACGATACATCTCGTCCAGGTCGCGGCCGACAATCATCGCGACAAGCGTGTCGACTCCGGCATCCTCGTACTCCTTGGCCGTATCCTTCGTCAGCTTGTGCCGATAGGGCCCGATGACGATGTCGAGGTCTTCCCGCTTCCGCCCGCGCTCCTCCAACATCGCGTCCAGACGAACGAGGCAATCGCGGGTTTCCTCGACGCTGGTGTTGAAGCCGTACCAGCCCTGGCCCAGATCCGCGGTCCGGCGCAGGGCCGGTTTGCTTTCGCCGCCGAAATAGATCGGTGGACCGGGCTGCTGTACCGGCTTGGGATACTGCCGGCATGGCGGCAGGTTGTAGAATTCCCCGCTGAAGGAGGAGACATCGTCGCGCCACAGGCTGGCGATCACGTCGAGATATTCCCGACAGCGCGCGCCGCGCCGCTCGAACGGTACCTCCAGCGCGGTGAATTCCTCCTCCAGCCAGCCTACGCCGACTCCGAAATCGACCCGCCCGTTCGACAGGTAGTCCACGGCAGCGATTTCCTTGGCGGTGTAGACCGGGTTGCGCTGCGGGACGAGGCAGACCCCGGTGCCCAGGCGGATACGCTCGGTGCAGGCGGCCATGTAGGCCAGGCCGGTGATCGGTTCCAACAGCCCGTTCTCGCCGCCGACCGGGATGCGGCCATCCTCCGCATAGGGGTATTCCGCGTCGTATTCGTCGAACAGCACCACATGCTCGCCGAGCCAGATTCCGTGAAATCCGCGTTCTTCCGCGCCGATCGCGAGCGCCTTGAGATACGCACCGTCGTTATAGGGGCTGATGACCGGGGCGAAGATACTGATGCGCATGACGAGCTCCGTTGAAAAGTGGGTCCCGATGCTAGCGCCGCCAGCCGGGATTTGGGAAGGGCGTGGGCAGCCGCTAGTCTCACTGCTTGTCAATTTGGGAGGCGGATATGGAAGCAAAGTTCGGCATTCTGGAGATACCGCGCAGCAGCGACGGCGCGGTGGCCTACGCCAAACTGGCGGAGTCGGTCGGGTTCGATCTGGTCGGTGTTGCCGACTCGCAGTCGCTGTTCCGCGAACCGTTCGTCACGCTTGGGCTGATGGGACAGGCGACCGAAAAGGTCATGATCGGCACGTCAGTGACCAACCCGATCACGCGCCACCCGGCGGTGATGGCGAGCGCGATCGCGACGGTGCAGGAAATCTCCGGCGGCCGGGCAATGCTGGGGATCGGTACCGGCGACAGCGCGATCTACAACATCAACGAACGGCCCCGCGGCCTCGCCGGCCTGCGCGACTACATCCTGACCTTGCGCAAGCTGCTGGCGGGGGAAACGGCGGAATTCGGCGGCCGAGACGTTCATACGCGCTGGACCGGCGGACTCGATCACCCGCCGGTGCCGATCTACATCTCCGCGGAAGGGCCGAAGACGCTGGAGCTGGCGGGCGAGGTGGCGGACGGCGTGTTCTGCGGCATGGGCCTGTCACCGGACGTTGTCGCATTGTCGCTGGAACATCTGCGCATCGGCGCGGAACGGGCCGGCCGCACCTTGGACGATATCGATATCTGGACCTTGGCTCGGGTCAATGTCGGCGACGATCTCGAAGCGCTGACGAGCGAGGTGCGCATGGAGCTGGCCTCGACGGCCCATCACGCCTTCCGCTTCACGCTCGAAGGCAAGCTCATCCCGGCGGATATGCTGGAGTCGATCCGGGCGGTGCAGTCCGGTTATCAGCCGTCGCATCATGAAGATCTCGGCGAGTCGCCGAACGCCAAACTCATGAGCGACCCGAAACTGCTGTCATACATGGCCGACCGGTTCGCGGTGCTCGGCACGCCCGAGGCTTGCGCTGAACGGATCATGGCCATCCGCGCCGCCGGGTTTCATCAGATTTTGTTTACCGGTTTCGTGGAAAATCGACGCAATTTGATCGAGACCTTGGGGCGCGACGTGTTTCCGCGGTGCCGCAATTGATGGGGTCCTATGAGCTTTTTGAGCAAATCCCTATGGCTGCTGGGGCTGGCTCTGGCTGGAATTCCGGCCCACGCGGATGATCACCTGCCGCTGACGGCCTTCATCGCCGACCTTGACCATGCGAGCAAGAACTCGATGCGCGCCATGCCGGGCCTGCAGCAGACCGGACTCGCCTTTACCGCCATGCTGGACACCGCTCTGAATGGCGACATGGAAACGACTCGCCAAGCCGCTGAAGCAGCCGGTTACCGGGTGCGCTCTATCACCCAGGCGGGACGCGACTATCTGGTGCTTTTCGATTTGCTGCAATCCGTCGGCCCCACAATTGTGCTCGCCAAGGCGCCGCAGCGTGACCTGATCATAGAGGCGCCGCACGGTATCGCCGACCGCGCGACGGACATCCAATCGGCGATCGCGTTGACGCGGCTCGGTGCACG
>JAPPPC010000849.1:752-4393 GCA_028817685.1 Rhodospirillaceae bacterium | reverse complement strand
CGACTAGATGGGCGTATGTGACCTTCTTGGGGTCGAAGGTGATCTGCACCACCTCGCGGTGGCCCGTGCTCTCGGTGACCACCTGTTTGTAGGTCGGGTTCGGCGTGACGCCGCCGGAGAAGCCGGAGATCGTTTTCACGACGCCCGGCACCTTGTCGAAGTCCGATTCCACGCACCAGAAACAGCCGCCGGCGAAAATGGCGGTTTCCAGGCCTTTTTCGGCCGTATCCGCCCGCGCGGGACCGGCCAGAAGGGCGGCCGAAAACAGCAGGGAAAGGATCAACGGGGCGCTGATGCGGGGCTTGAACATGCGTCGGTCTCCGAATTCGTGCGGATCTGTACCGCCAACTCCAGTTTCTTACCCGATCAATTGGGGAGCGTGGGGGTGAATTCGACCCTCTTTGCAAAAACTTTACAAAGCTTTATCCCGGCCCGAACACCGCGTGCGGCCTTGCATCGCCAGGGTTCGGGCGTTATAAGGCGCGCGCTAAGAAGGGCGGCTGTGGCCCTGGGTATGCCCTGCCGTTCGCCAAACGATATGCGCATCGACGCATGAAATACTGACGAGGAAATCGAAATGCCCAAGATGAAGACCAAATCCAGTGCCAAAAAACGGTTCCGTTTGACCGCCAAAGGCAAGGTTCGCTTCAACAGCGCCGGGCTGTCGCACATGCTGCGCCGCCGGTCGCAAAAGATGAAACGGACCAACCGGGGAACGCAAATCATGGCCGACTCCGACGCCAAGGTCGTCAAAAAGTACTTTCTACCCTACCGCTAAACGCTAGACATAACGGAGCCGAACCATGTCACGGGTCAAACGGGGCGTCACGACGCACGCCCGTCATCGTAAAGTCATCAAGGCCGCCAAGGGATCGCGGGGCCGGTCGAAGAATACCTTCCGCGCTGCCGTACAGCGGGTCGAAAAGAACCTGCAATACGCCTATCGCGACCGGCGCACGCGCAAGCGCGACTTCCGGCGCCTGTGGATTCAGCGCATCAACGCCGCAACCCGCCAGCACGGCATGACCTATGCGGTCTTTATCAACGGGATGAAGAAGGCCGGCATCGATCTCGACCGGAAAGTGCTGTCGGAGCTCGCGATCAGCGAGCCGGCGGCCTTCAAGTCGCTGGTCGAGCAGGCCCAGGCGGCGCTCGCCGAATAACGGTCGGGGCCGAGGGTCCGGACGATGGAAAATCTCGACGCACTGCGTGAAGAACTGCTGGCCGCGGTCGGCGGCGCGGACAGTCTGGATGCGCTGGAGGAACTCCGCGTGTCCGCGCTCGGCCGCAAGGGCCGTGTCACCGAACTGATGAAGGGGCTGGGTGGGCTCGATCCCGATGAGCGCAGGGCCGCCGGTCAGGCGCTGAACGCGGTCAAGACTGCGGTCAGTGACGCGATCGAGGCGCGCCATGCGGGTCTCGCCGATGCGGCGCTCGATGCGGCGCTGGCCGCCGACCGGGTCGACATCACCCTGCCGGTGCGCCCCGAAGCGGAAGGCCGCCTGCACCCGATCAGCCAGACGTTCGACGAGATCATCGCGATCTTCGGCGAGATGGGTTTTTCGGTCGCCGAAGGGCCGGACATCGAGGACGATTTCCATAACTTCACGGCGCTGAACATCCCGCCGGAACATCCCGCGCGGCAGATGCACGACACCTTTTACCTGCCGGAGAAGGACGACGGCGAGCGCATGCTGCTGCGCACGCACACCTCGCCGGTGCAGATCCGCGCCATGCAGTCGACCGAACCGCCGCTGCGGATCATCGTGCCGGGCCGCACCTATCGCTGCGACTCCGACATGACGCACACGCCGATGTTCCATCAGGTCGAAGGGCTGATCGTCGACGAGACCTCGCATATGGGCCATCTCAAGGGCTGCCTGATCGAGTTCTGCCGCGCCTATTTCGAGGTCGACGACGTGCCGGTCCGTTTCCGGCCGAGCTACTTCCCTTTCACAGAACCTTCGGCTGAGGTCGATATCGGCTGCAGCCGCGCGGGCGGTGAGCTGAAGATCGGCGCCGGCGACGATTGGCTGGAGATTCTCGGCTGCGGCATGGTGCACCCCAAGGTGCTGGCCGCCTGCAATGTCGATCCGGAGAAATATCAGGGCTTCGCCTTCGGCATGGGGATCGAGCGCATCGCGATGTTGAAATACGGCATCCCCGATTTGCGCACCTTCTTCGACGCCGATATGCGCTGGCTGCGCCATTACGGCTTCGTGCCGCTCGAGGTGCCGACCCTGCTGCGGGGGCTGACGCCATGAAGTTCACCCTGAGCTGGCTGAAGGATCATCTCGACACCGACGCGCCCATTGACGCGATCACCGACCAACTGACGGCGCTCGGTCTGGAGCTGGAGGAGCTGCACGACCCGGCCGCCGCCTTCGAGCCCTTCGTGGTGGGTGAGGTGGTGTCCTGCGAACAGCATCCGGACGCCGACCGGCTGCGCGTTTGCATCGTCGATACCGGCGGTGAGGAGACGACGCAGGTGGTCTGCGGCGCCCCCAACGCGCGCGCCGGTATGAAGGGCGTCTTCGCGCCGTCCGGCACGCATATCCCCGGGACCGGCGTCGACTTGAAATCGGCCAAGATCCGCGGTGTCGAGTCGCACGGCATGCTCTGCTCGGAACGCGAGATGGGCCTGTCCGACGATCACGAAGGCATCATCGACCTGCCGGCCGACGCGCCGGTCGGGCAACGCTATGTCGACTATGCCAAGCTCGACGACCCGGTCATCGAGATCGCGCTGACGCCGGACCGCGGCGACTGCGCCGGCGTGCGCGGCATCGCGCGCGACATGTCGGCGACCGGTATCGGTACGTTGAAGCCGTGGCCCTACGCGACGGCCGAGGGCACGTTCGACAGTCCGGTGCAGTGGGCGCGCGATTTGGGTGATGACGGCGACGCCTGCCCTATGGTGGTCGGTCGCGCCTTCCGCGGCGTCAAGAACGGGCCGAGCCCGCAATGGATGCAGGACCGGCTGCGCGCCATCGGCTTGCGGCCGATCTCCGCGCTGGTGGACATCACCAACTACGTCACCATGGATTTGTGCCGGCCGCTGCACGTCTTCGACATCGCCAAGCTGGACGGCGATACCTTGACCATGCGCTTCGCCAACCCTGGCGAGAAGATCGAAGCGCTGGATGGGCGTACCTATACGCTGGAAGACGGCATGACCGTCATCGGCGACGGCAAGGGGCCGCAAGGTATCGGCGGCATCATGGGCGGCGAGCTTTCGGGCTGCACCGAGGACACGACCGATGTGTTCCTGGAGGTCGCCCTGTTCGACACGGTCCGCACGGCGACCACGGGCCGCAAGCTTTCAATCGAATCCGATGCGCGTTACCGCTTCGAGCGTGGTGTCGATCCGGCCTCTGCCCTGTGGGGCGCCGAAGTCGCCACCAAGCTGATCCTCGAGATTTGCGGCGGTGAGGCGAGCCACCTGTCCATCGCGGGCGAGATGCCGGCGCCGCTGGCACCGATCTCGATGGACCCGAAACGGGTCGCGGGGCTCGGCGGGCTGGACGTCCCGGCCGACGAATCGCAACGTATTCTCGACGCGCTCGGCTTCGAGACCAAAACCGAAGGCGGACTAATCGTGGCCCAGATCCCGAGCGGGCGTTTCGAAGGGTAGGGCGAAG
>JAPPPC010000849.1:0-742 GCA_028817685.1 Rhodospirillaceae bacterium | reverse complement strand
GGGCGAAGCCTGGCTCGTCGAAGAGGTGCTGCGGGTCAACGGGTTCGACAACATCCCGGCCGTGCCGCTGGAGCGTGAGACCGCGCTGTCGCGCCCGGCCGTTAACCTGCCGCAGCGCCGCGTCGCCTTCGCCAAGAAGGTGCTGGCCGGCCGCGGCATGCTGGAGGCGGTGACCTGGTCCTTCATGCGTGAGACCGAGGCGCAGCTCTTCGGCTGGAGCGACGAGGCCTTGCGTCTGGCCAATCCGATCAGCGCCGATCTCGATGTCATGCGGCCCTCTATCCTGCCGAACCTGATCGCTGCCGCGGGCCGCAATGCCGACCGCGGCATGGGCGACAGCGCGCTGTTCGAAGTCGGCGCCGTCTGGGAATCCGATACGCTCGACGGGCAGCAGACCGTCGCCACCGGGGTGCGCGCCGGGTTGAGCGGCCCGCGCCACTGGTCCGAACCGCCCCGCGCGGGCGATGTGTTCGAGGCCACGGCGGATGCGCTGGCGGTGCTGGCGGCATGCGGCGGTCCGGTCGATAAGGCGCAGGCGACGCCCGATGCGCCGGACTGGTACCATCCAGGCCGTTCCGGTGCGCTGCGGCTGGGCAAGAACGTGCTCGCCTGGTTCGGCGAGATCCATCCCAAGATCCTCGAGGCCTTCGACGTGAAGGGCCCGATCGCGGCCTTCGAAGTGTTCCTTGGCGCCATTCCGCAGCCCAAGGGCACGGCGAGCAAGTCACGGCCGTTGCTCAAG
>JAPPPC010000517.1 GCA_028817685.1 Rhodospirillaceae bacterium | reverse complement strand
TGACGCGACCTTGGCGAGCTATGGTGTCGAGGTGGAGGGCATGTGGCCAGACTTCACGGTCTTGGTCGAATGGCAGTCCGGTCTCGCCGCGGCGGTTCCCGACTCGCACAAACGATTTCTTCAAGGCCTGCAATTATCGCATGTCGAAGGTGATTACGCGTTCGTGCACGCCGGTGTTCGGCCCGGTGTACCGTTGGAAGCGCAGAACCCGCGTGACTTGATGTGGATTCGGGACGAATTCCACAGCTCTCGCGCTGACCATGGCTATGTCATCGTGCATGGCCACAGCGTCACGTCGAAAGCTGTTAACAAGGCGAACCGGATCGGAATCGATACGGGGGCAGGTTATGGTCGCGATTTGACCGCCGTCGTGCTATCCGGGACGGAACGACGGTTTCTCCAGGTTTGAAGGCGCTTGCCTGACCATGCCCTCGCAGCCTTCCGACACCGCATTGCAGTGATGTGCTCATGACGAAAAGTGCCGATATCGCGAATTTGATCGCGCGTCTATCTGCTGCACGCATTCTTTGCGTGGGCGACTTGATGCTCGACCGTTTCATCACGGGGTCCGTGGATCGTGTCTCGCCGGAAGCGCCCATTCCCGTCCTAGAGGTCCGGGACGAAGCGGTCATGATCGGTGGCGCTGGCAATGTGGTGCGTAACCTGGTCGCATTCGGGGCCGTGGCGGAACTTGTGGCGGTCGTCGGTGAGGATGCGGCCGGTGCTGAACTCGCTTCGCTGCTCGACGATACGGCAGGTGTTACGGCTCACTTGGTGACAGTTGCGGGTCGCCGCACGACGATCAAGACGCGTTTTATGACCGGCGGTCAACAGTTGTTGCGGGCCGACTACGAAGCGTCGGGCGCGTTGGACGAAACGGTTCGCAAACGTTTGTACGCGTACGCGGTCGAGAGTCTTCCGGACTGCGGCGCCCTGGTTTTGTCCGACTATGGCAAAGGTGTCCTGTGTCCACGGCAAATTGCCGATCTGATTGCCCTCGCCAATGCGGCGGGCAAGCCTGTTATTGTCGATCCGAAGGGTACGGATTACGGCGTCTATCGGGGGGCAACCCTGCTGACCCCGAATCTCAACGAATTGGCGCAGGCGAGCGGTCTTCCTGTCGATGGCGATGCCGCGGTGGTCGCGGCCTGCGACCACATTATCGCCACGTGCGGTGTCGGCGGCGTCCTGGCGACCCGCAGCGAACAAGGGATGAGTTTGGTGCAGGATGGTGACATTCATCATCTGCCGGCACGTGCACGCGACGTCTTTGACGTTTCGGGAGCCGGAGATACGGTCGCGGCTGCCATGGCGGCAGGTCTCGCGCTGGATGTCCCGGCGTTGGAAAGCGCGCATTTCGCGAACACGGCGGCAGGCGTTGCGGTCGGTAAGGTTGGCACAGCCGCCGCCTACGCTTCGGAGATTTTGACCGCTCTGCACGAGGCTGCGTTTTTGAGTGGTGAGGCGAAGGTTGCGACGAAAGTTGCTGCGCGCGATCGGGTCGAAGCCTGGCGGCGTCAAGGCAAGCGCATTGGGTTCACCAATGGCTGTTTCGATCTGCTGCATCCGGGCCACATCTCGCTGCTCGGTCAGGCCCGCGCGGCCTGCGACGTCCTCGTGGTGGGCTTGAATAGCGACGACTCGGTCCGGCGCCTCAAGGGGCAAGGGCGCCCTGCCCAGCCGGAGCAGGGTCGTGCGGCCGTATTGGCTTCCCTATCCTCCGTCGATCTCGTGGTCATTTTCGGCGATGACACGCCGTTAGACCTGATCAACACGCTGCGTCCAGAGATTTTGGTGAAGGGGCAGGACTACACGCGTGATGAGGTTGTCGGCGCGACGGAAGTTGATAGTTGGGGCGGAAAGGTCGTGCTGGCGGAAATACTCGATGGCTACAGCACGACGGAGACGCTACGCCGTATTGCGGAGTAAAGCCGCACACCGTCATCATGCTGCGATATCGCGTTAGAGGAGGATGCCGATGGCAGCAGATTTGCTTCCATACGCCGTGCTCGTCGGCCTACTCCTGCTGGGCGTCAGCATTTATCTGCTCGCCTCTCGTAGCCGTGAAGCCGAACTGAAGCAGGCTTTGCGCAAATGTGAGATCGCGCTGGAGGAGGCGGAACGATCTCGGCAGAGTGTTGCCCGGCTGCATGCTGGCGAAGTGCGCCGGCTAAAGACGGCGCGGCATGCGCCCCAGGATGCAAAATTCCGCGATGCAAAGAGTACGTTCGCGCGCCTGTTTCACCCAGACCTGGCGAAAGGCGATGCCCGGGAACATGCAATCCGGACCGAAGTGTTCAAACAGTTTTGGGAAGAGCTCGAGCGGATAGAAAGACGAACCTAACGCCCGATTGGCGGGTCATTGATACCCATCAGGCGGCTCGCTGCGGATCTGGCAAAGCGCAGGGTCAGCGCCTTGCGCCGCGACGCGTTCATGCTGCCAGGTGGACTTTCACGAAGAATCTCAGCGCCGTAATTGTCTGCGATCATCAATCCGCAGTCCGTCGGCAGAATTTCGGTTGGGAATTCCATCGGCACCGCGAAATAGAATCTATCGCAGAACCCCAGATATTCGTGCCACTTATTGTCGGACCGGAAGTCGGCGACTGAAGATTTGACTTCCACCACGCTAAACAGCCCTTTCCGGTCAAGCGCGATAACGTCAACACGGCGGCCGGTTTTGAGCGTGAATTCACTGAGGCAGGTTTCGTCTCTTTGGTGCATCAGCCGTGACACGCCGCGGACCACAGTTTCCGCCGGCTCCGTATTCCGCGTCCGTTCATTGTCATCACTCATCGGATGATCTTAACAGGGTGTGTTTTAGAACAAAACAGGTACATTTATGAACGGTACCCGATTTCGGTTGAGCGCGTTATTCGGCGGTGAAATAAAGATTGCTTCGCACACTATCGGAAGGACAGGGCAGATGGCTCGGGTCAGTGACGTTGAAATCGATGCGGTACCGGACGATGTCAAACCGGTCTATGAGCGGTATGCCAGCGAATACGGCCCCTTTCTCAATCAGGTTCGCGTCTTCGCGCACCGGCCAGCGGCGGTTAAGCACATCATGGGATTGCTGCTCGAGCTGAAGGACGAGCAGGTTCTTCCGAAGCGGTATCTTGAAATCGCATTGGTTACGGTCTCCAAGATTAACGAATGCCGCTATTGCGTCGCCCATCACACGCCGAGGCTGATCCAGCAGGGACTGCCGCCGGAGACGACAGCCAATATCCTCGAACCCGATTGCCCTGGCCTGGATGAGGTGGACCGATTGGTCCGCGACTATTCGGTGGAGGTGACCGAACGCTTCCAATATATCCGCGACAAGATGTTCGAGGATCTACGACGGCACTTCTCGGAAGAACAGATCGTGGAACTGACCTTGCGCATCGCCTTGTGTGGGTTTTTCAATCGCTTCAACGACGCCTTGATGATCGGTATGGAGGATGGTGTGGTGACTGACATGCTGGCTGCCGGCGGGACGGAGGCGGAACTGCCGGAAGCGGCGGCGGAGTAACCCGTACGCCGGTTGAGAATGACCATCGGATCAGTGGTAATTACGGCCGAATTGTTCGATACGCCGACTGCGGACGCCATCTATGACAGCGTGCCCTTCTCCTCGTCGGCGAGTTTGTGGGGCGAAGAAGTCTATTTTTCGACACCCGTCAGCGTCCCGCGGGAGTCGGACGCCTGCGCCATCGTTGAGGCCGGAGAGTTGGCGTTCTGGGTCGAAGGGGATTCGATTGCGATCGGATATGGCCCCACGCCGATCTCACAGGGCAAGGAAATACGCTTGGCAGCGCCAACCAATATCTGGGCCCGCGCCGTCGAGGATGTGCGGCAACTTCGCGCGGTGTCTGAGGGGGCAGTCATCACCGTCGAACGTACAGATTAACGCCGTTGGACCGCCATAAATTCGTCTGTTTCTCGTGTTAGCTGTTTGGAAACCGGGCGAGGGCGATCATATGGGGTTGAATTGTGTTATAATCACGCGTTGTGTCATCGGCATTGGGCCATCGACTAGCCGATAGTTTCGGGGTCTGGCTGTGGGCGTTGACGCGTTGGAGTTTTAGGAAGATTGCCTGTGCAGTTTGCGATTCCACTCATTTCCGGGGAGCATGGTTCGTTTCCGCTGATGCAAGCGCTCCGGGCAGCCTGTTTGCGTCATTTCGCGTTCGCGCTGCTATTTTTGGTGTCACTGGTGCTGCCCGGTGAAGCGGCGCTTGCGAAAGAGGCTGAGAATCCGTCCGGCGGCCTTTATGAAGAAGCGCTCAAACGGTTCGAGAGTGAAGATTACCGCGGCGCTATCATCCAGCTGAAAAATGTCCTGCAGGCGAATCAAGAGAATTTGCCTGCGCGCATACTAATTGGTCGCGCACATTTGGCGTTGGGCGA
>JAPPPC010000842.1 GCA_028817685.1 Rhodospirillaceae bacterium | reverse complement strand
GGCCACCCCGTCTTCTGTACCGGCGCACCATCCCTGGAAGGTCGGAGCCCAGCTTGTGCGGAAGAATGGCGAAGAAACGCACCCACACCATGATCGATACGATGGAGAGTGACCATCCGGGATAAGTGTCACCGAAGTGCTTCCGGAAGAAATAGCCCAACCCCTTGGCCTTGTGCCACTCGACGAAGATTTGCGACACGTCGCTGCTGCTGCGGTAATGGAGGATCGGGATGTCGCCGCAGAATATGACCTGCCCGCCCTCTTTCCACACGCGCATGCAGATGTCGGCATCGTCGAAATGCAGGAAGAAGGTTTCGTCCATCCCGCCGAGCCGCTCATAGGCATCTTTGCGAATCATCATGAAGGCGCCGGATACCGTAGGGACCTCGACATTGCCCTTGATCGGTTCCGATTCGAATTGGTGGAAGCGGCGGAAATAGGGATGGTTGGGTGCGATCCGGTCCAGCCGCAACAACTCGACGACGGCGCGCCACGGTGTCAGCATTTCGCGGCGGCTGCCGCGTTGTTCGCTGCCGTCGGGATTCTCCAGTCGGCCGCCACATAGCCAGATGTTCGAGCGCCGCATGGCAACGCGGAGCATGCGATCAACGGTATCGGGTTCGAGGACGCAGTCAGGGTTGACCAAGGCCACGAACTGTCCTGTCGCCTGCTGGGCGCCAAGATTGCAACCGGCGGCGAACCCTAGGTTTTGAGCGGGGCGGATGACCTTGATACGCGGATCTTCATTTGGCAGTTGATCGAGTCGCGACGCGATATCGCTGGGATTGCCATTGTCGATCAGAATGATTTCACCGACGCTTTGCGCTCGTAACGACTCAATGCACCGCAGCAGGATGTCACCAGTCCAGTATGTCACCGTCACAATTGAAACGGATGGCGTTTTATTCGGCATCTGCAATGTACCCAGTACGCCTCGTGCATTCATGATTGGCGGTGAGGGGGAGTGTCTTGAGCGCGCTCATTCTATCATGGCGTCCGCCGCCAATTTCTTGAGCCACTGCGGTATCTCGAGAAACCGTTCCACACCTTCATCGACCGCGCGGGCAATATTCTGCAATCCGGTTTTCTTCGTCGCGGGCGACGGATCGTTGGTTTCGACGACACCCTTGAAGTACAAGCCGACGGGGTCGCTCGGGTCGGTGCGCAGCATTGTCGTGATGAGCGTACCAGCGTCGCGGAAGCGTTTTTGGGTGACAAGCCAGCTTAGGTAGACAACGAGCACGTCGGTGCGTTTTGGCGCTAATGTCAGATGCCGCGTCGCAAGGCGATGCCATAGCGCGTCCCGGCCGGCGACAATGGGCTTCATCCACGGCCTATCCTGACGGAAATAGGCATCATTGAAAATAACCAGACCGACCAGAATTAATTCTGGATCCATCGTGGTGTCGAGACGCGTTGCAATGTCGTCGAGAATTTCGGTGACAGCTTCGGCAGGCGTGATCGAGCCGGCATTTGATTGCGCGACCGTCTCGATCGAGCGGGTGACTTGTCGGTAGACCGCTGCGCGGATGAAGTCGTCTCCTCTTGGATCGTTCGGGAAACGCTCTGTGGGAAAATCCGGGCGGACGAGGATGTCTTCCTCCATCGTGAACGGTTTTACCTGGCCGTCGAACCGGTTCAAGGCCGCTGAGGCCGCAAGGCAACCAAAAGCAATGGTTGCGACCATAGCCAACCCCAAACCGCGTTGCACCCTCCATTTCGAGACGGTCATCGAATTGGCCGGCAGAAGCGCAAATACAGCCATGGCCAGCATCGGGACCGTGTGCGCGAATTCAAACCAGACGCTGTTCATCAGCACGTAGCCTGCAGCAAAGAACGTTGCGGCGGTGCGGTCGGCAAGCGCCGAGTATGCGATGAGGGCCGCCAGTAGTGCCGCGAATGTGGCGAATCCGAAGAGGCCGGTCTCGTAAATCAGCTCAAGGGCGATATTGTGGCTGTGGAAGATATCACGCCAAAGGAAGTCCCAGCGATTGTCCAGCAGGTTCACGCTACTGTCCGTGAGGCTGCGGTAAAACGCGCCCTGCGTATGTCCCCAACCGTGCCCGATTGCCCACTGCATCGGTGCGGCTTCCAACTGGGCGGCTATGCCGATTTCGGCGATCAGGATTCGCGAATCAATTGAGTCGAACGTGCCTCTGGAATCGACGGAGACGACAAGATACGCGATCGCGAGGATACCGGCGGCGATCGGGACAAGCGCGGTCCAAAAACCTATGTGCCGCAGCCATGCCGACACGGCCGGCTTCCATCGCGTCAGGCCGTAGGCGGTCGCAAACACGACAAAGACAGCGATTGCCGCTCTGTTTCCGGAGACCGCGATACTCCCCGCTGAAACCACCCACGCCGCCACGACAGCGTAGCGGTGGAGAGGGCCGGGGCCGACAAAGCGCGTCAGAAACGGCAGCAGCAGACCCAGATAGGCGTAGGAATCGCCGCCCGGCAGCAACAGTTCTGTTTCACTGTAATTGATATAGAGGCGCAGCCCCATGATCGCGGCCGTTGTTAGCAGCGCCGTAAGGAAGACCAGCGCGAGCGCGGGTCTGCAGTCGCGAATGACCCAGGCCAGCGCGATATAGATGGCTGCGTCGAGGAACCAAATGACGCCTTTACCGGATTGCGGGCTGCCCAACAGGACCAGCCCGGCATGGTCCGCGTAGATCAGTGGGATGGCCGTCAGGATCGCAAAGGCGGCGATGGCGGTGCTGGCGGGATTAAGTGCAGCCGGTAAGGACAGTTGCGGTGCAAACAGGATACCGATCGCCAGCAGCGCTGCCCCCAAACCGGCGCAGACATGAATCCACTGGATGGATGCGGAGACCAGACCGTAATACCCGGTGTCGAACGGCGGCAATGCCCCAAAGGGTGCCAACAAAGCGGCGCACAGAACTGCCGTGCTGGCGATGATTAACCAGCGCTGGATCAGAGTTGGGTTCTTCTGCTGATACTCACCAGCTGTCGCGTCGGACACCGCACGTTACCCCGGCGGAACAATATCGCGTGCGATAGCGGGCCATAATTCATCCCAGCAGCATGTGTGAGCCGC
This sequence comes from Rhodospirillaceae bacterium, assembly GCA_028817685.1. Lineage (GTDB taxonomy): Bacteria > Pseudomonadota > Alphaproteobacteria > UBA8366. The sequence goes on along the minus strand of JAPPPC010000842.1, from coordinate 1,349 downwards.
GTCTTGTACCGTCTTGATGGTCCGCAGCAGCGTTTTGTCGATCTTCAGCGCGTACGAGCGCGCGACGCTTACCGGCACGATCTCGTCGTCGATACCAACGAAATGCAATTGCCGCTGTTGCTTTAGCGTGTCGCCGAAATCGGCTGGATTCAAGGATCCTACGAGCGGTGAAACGCCGTGATGATTTGTCCAAAATTCCGTGTCCAAATTTGCGGCGACGGTGACCAGCAGGGAGATGTCGGCGCGGCGCGCTGCGAGCAAGGCCGCGACAACCCCGCCACCGGAATAGCCTACCAGTACGATTTCCTGAGCCTGAAAAACTGATTTTATATGGTCAATCGCTTGCGAGGTCGCGGCGATTACGGGTTCTGAATAACGTGCATTGGTCCAAACCGCCGTCTGGCAGCGGCTGATATCAGCCTCCAGAGTGTATTGGCAGGGCCGTGCGATATAGGCCGCGGAAGCCGCATGATGGGTTGTCGCCAGGCGCAAGGCGATCGGATCTCGCGGGGTCGGGTCGGATGATGGCGTCGCCTGATCGATCCAAGCCAACCCGTCCCCTTCGATGTAAACAGCAATTTGTCGGCGCGGTTGCCGTTCCTTCGGGAGGTAAAGGCGCAAACGGTACGTTGCCGTTTCAAGATCCAGCGGCTGCCATCTTGCATCCTCAGCAATAGCGCTGGCGATCTGGGGTCGTGGTTGTAGGGAGGTCGCGATGCACCCCGAGAGAAGGACGAGCACGCCCGTCAGGCAAAATAAAAGGGGCAGGTCATATGTTGACCTGCCCCTCATCGAGAACCGATTACTTGTCTTTGGTTAGACTACCAAGTGTAACGGATACGTCCGCTCACCGTGTAGACATCCAGGTTGTCACGCAGCAACGTTGCGGAAGTCGCTTCAACATTACCGGTGACGCCATTGCCAAAGTTCATGTTGAGGCCGACGGTCGCGTTTATGCCGAACTCGTCGTCGCTCGAGAAGTTACCGTTACCGAGGTTCACGGCGTCTTCCTTGGCGTAGTCATATTCACCCAAGACCCTGATGAACGGTGATACGCCGCCCGCCAGGTAGCTCAACGTGCCACCAAAGCTGATCCGGCCAAGGTCGATGGTCTCGCCGGTGGTAACGTTGCCAGCACTATCGGTCGTGCCGTCCTGGTCTTCCGCAAGGTGCAGGATTGCCAGTTTCGGCGCTGCGACCAGCTTATTGGTCAGTTTGATGTTACCGACGATCGCGGCGGATCCGAAAATCCGGGTTGCGTCGAAACTTGACGAAATGGCGCCATTGTTTCGCGTCGTGTCGTATTCGACGTTCGTCCAACCACCGAGAACCTGAATGGACCATTGCGG
>JAPPPC010000234.1:627-4416 GCA_028817685.1 Rhodospirillaceae bacterium | reverse complement strand
CGCCGCCGCGCCGCAGGCCGCTTTGTCGCCTCTTCCGAAACCGGCGCCGCCGCCGCAGCCCGCCACCGTCACGCGGTTTCCTACGATGGAGGCACCGGACGAAGTGCCCGTCGGACAGTCCTTTTCGGTCCTGGTTTCCCTCACCTTGGACGAGATTACGCCGGATGTCGTTGCCAAGCCCGGCAAGGGTGCAACCAAGACGGCCGACGGTGCGCTGGCGCTGAAACTGCCCGATGGTGATGCCTGGGAAATCGACGTCATCCTGTCCGCGCCGGGCTTCAAGCTGGAAGGCGGCGGCAATCGGCAGAAGATCACGCTGCCGCGCGGCGACGACTCTGCGCCCGCTCTGTTCAACCTCATCGCAAGCCCCCTGAATACGGCCAGCAAGCAGCGAAAACTGTATGCGACCCTCTGGCATCGCGGCAGCTATCTCGCCAAGGTCTACAAACCGATTACGGTGACCGAATCCGCCATTGCGGAAAATTCGCCCGCACCCGTCACGCGCGGGTCCCCCGGCGCACCGCAACAAAAAGCACAATCACCCGACGCGACTCCAAATGTTCGCGCGCGGCCGGTCACCCCGCGTCCGCGGCAGTCGGAGCCGGCCGCCATCCAGGCCAACAACGAACCGCCGCAGCTTACGGTCTATCTTTTGCACGACCCCGACGGCGAAGGTGGCCGGCGCGGCCAGATCATCGTGAATTCGCCCTATCTGCAGCCGACCGTGGCGGATTATTCGCCGCCAGCGGATATGCGGGACTGGCTGGCGTCGCATTACGACCGGGTGTTGGACGAACTCGGCACGACAGCGTCAATCCCCCTGCCCGACCGGACCATCCCGCAACTGCGCGGCTTCGGTCAGTCGGTGTACAAATACTTCGCGCCGAGATCGTTCAAGAAAGCGTTCTGGAAGCTGCACGAACGGCTCGGTGCGAATTTTACCTCCATTCAGATCTACACCAACGATCCGGTCCTGCCGTGGGAACTGATGCGTCCCCAGTCGGACGACGGAACGCAGCAGCGGGATTTCATCGGGCTGGAGTTCCGTATCGCCCGGTGGCACATATCGAACGACTCCGCGCAACTCGACAAACCGCCGCAACGCCTAGAATTGAAGGAACTTGTAGCCATCGCACCGCAATACCAGGGCGGCGACTATCTGCCCAACCAGGCACAAGAGATGGCGGTGCTGCGAAAACTGCCCGGCTACCGGCCCCTTTCCGGCACCTACTCGTCCGTCCGCTCGCTTCTGCAAACCATGCCGGCCGGGATCATTCACTTTTCCGGACATGGCGTTGTCGGCGACGCCAAGCATCCGACCTACGCCATCCACCTCGAAGACCGGGAACTCGACGTGTTGACCTGGCGCGGCATGACCAGGCCGACCCGGCAGCAACATCCGTTCGTCTTCCTGAATGCCTGCGACATCGGCGTCGCGCAGAAGGTCGCAAACTTCGTCGATGGATGGGCCCCGGCGGTCCTGGAAACCGGCGCCGGCGGGTATGTCGGCGGCCTATGGCCGTTGACCGACAAAGCCGCAGCGGGATTTTCGGAAACCTTCTACACGCGCCTCTATGGCGGTTTGCGCAAGGGGGCGGTGAAGGCGGCCGAAATTTTACGATTGGCGCGCCGCGACTTCCTTAAGACCGGCGATCCGACCTATCTCGCCTACGCCTATTACGGCGATGTGAATTTAAGCTTCGTGCAAAACTGAAGTTGCAGCGGCCTACTCCGCAGCCGCGGCTTGCGCAGGATCAGCGTCAAACCGGAATCCCTCGTAACCGCGCTCGACCTTCTCTTCACAGATCTGGCGATACCGGCCGACACCGCCGATATAGGGCATGAACAGCCGCGGCTTGCCCGGGATATTCGCGCCCATATACCAGGAGTTGGCGCGCGGAAAGAGAGTGCGGTTGGCCGTCTCCTGCACATGATCGACCCAATCATCCTCGGCTTCCCGCGTCGGTTCCATCAACGCGTAGCCCCGCTCACGCATATGGAGAATGCTGTCGGTCACGAAATCGACATGCTGCTCGAGCGAATTGAGCATGTTCCCTTTCACCGACGGGCTTCCCGGTCCGGTGATCATGAACATGTTGGGAAACGCTTCCGACATGAGGCCCAAATAGGTGCGCGGCCCCGCATACCATTTATCCTTCAACGCCTGATCACCGCGTCCCCGGATATCAACGTTGAACAGGGTGCCGGTCATCGCGTCGAACCCGGTGGCGAAGACGATGCTGTCGAATTCGAAGGCGCGGCCGTTCGCGATCAGCCCCGTCGCGGTGATCCGCTCGATCGGGCTGTTTTTGATGTCGACCAGTTCGACATTGTCCCGGTTGAAGGTCTGGTAGTAGCCGCTGTCGATGCAAATCCGCTTGGTGCCGATCGGATGGTCCTTCGGGCACAGCAGCTCCGCTGTAGCAGGGTCCTTGACGGTTTTACGGATCTGCTGGCGAACGAACGCCGCCGCGGTATCGTTCGATTCCTGGTCGATCAGCAAATTGTTGAACGCACCCAGAAGCGTCGCGCCGCCGGTCGCCCAGCGCTCGGTATAGACCTCGCGACGGCGGTCTTCGCTTACCGCCAGGGCCGGTTCGTCGTTCAGATCCTTCAGACTGCCCTGCGGCGTATAGCGCATCTCCATGCGTCGCGCACGGTAATCGTCTTTCCACTCTCCTTCATATTCTGGCGTCATTGTCATGTTCTGCGCCGGCAGCGAATAATTGGCCGTGCGCTGGAAGACGGTAAGGTGCGCGGCCTCTTCTGCCAGTACCGGAATCGCTTGAATACCGGAGGAGCCGGTACCGATCACGGCGATGCGCTGGCCCGTAAAATCCACCTTCTCATGCGGCCATTTGCCGGTGTGATAGGTGTTCCCCTGATACGAAGAGAGCCCTTCGATATCGGGAATTTGCGCGGTCGAGATACACCCGGTCGCCATGATGAAGAAACGGGCGGAGACGTTCTCCCCCTTGTCCGTCTCGACCCGCCAACGCCCGGCCGCTTCGTCGAAATGCGCGGCGGTTACCGCCGTCTCAAACTCGATCTCCTTGCGCAAGTCAAACCGGTCGGCAACATGGTTCGCATATTCCAGGATGTCGGGCTGAGCGGAAAATTTCTCCGGCCAGTGCCAGTCCTGCTGCAGCTGTTCGTCGAAAGAATATGAGTATTGCATACTCTCCACGTCGCAACGGGCGCCGGGATAGCGATTCCAGTACCAGGTCCCGCCAACGCCATCGCCGCGCTCGAAAACGCGCAACGAATAACCCTCATTGCGCAACCGGTGGATGAGATACAAGCCCGAGAAGCCGGCGCCGACGATGACGACATCAACCGAATTCTGAGAACCCTTGTCCTGGGACATACTCATACGCTCCTTCACCCGCGGTTAGCCGTCGAACAGGTTGCGCCAGCCGGACCAGGCGCCAATCGTTTCGGCCATCAGATCGTACCCCTTCGCATTCGGATGCAACCCGTCCGACGCATTCAACGAATCAGCCCATACCGAATTATCGCTGAACGCGGTAAACAGATCGAGGTAAGGGATATCCAGCTCGGCCGCCTTCTCTTTGTAGGCGCGATTATACACGTCGATCGCATCGTTCCGGAAATCGTAGATCACACCCGGAATTCGGTCGATCGGCATGAAGGATTCTACGACCGGCGTCGGTCCGACCCATAGGACCGGGCCAAATTCGCGCGCCTGCGTCAGCATTTCCGTGATGATACGAACCGATCGTTCCAAATTAACCCGCCGATCGTCGCGCTCGGCGCTCTTTTCATGAG
>JAPPPC010000234.1:0-617 GCA_028817685.1 Rhodospirillaceae bacterium | reverse complement strand
TCATGAGCGCTGTCGTTGATTCCGATCGCGAAGACGGTCGCGCTGTCGAAGGCGGGGATCAGCCTGGCGCGGCATTCCGCCAGCCAGCGGGATGCGACCAATTCCGACGTATCGGCACGGATACCGAGATTGTAGACGGTAACGTCATGACCGCGCCCCACTTCAGCCTGACCCAGCCTGTAAGGCCAACCGAGCAGCGTTTCGTCGCCCGTGCCATGCGTGATGCTATCGCCCACGAAACCAATCCGAATCTGAACCATGCATCCTCCGTACTGTCCGGAAAAACCTGTCGCAGCTTTCTCTATGGGACCGGCTGTGTCAATTTAAGGTCTGGACAAATACGGCCGAGCGGAGGGGGTTAACCATGCGACTGAAGGACCGTGTAGCTCGTCACCGGCGGCGGCAGCGGACTGGGTGCCGGGATCGCCAGGCGCTTCGCAGCCGAGGGAGCCGCCGTCGTCTGTGCCGATATCAACGAAGAAAACGCGAAAACTGTGGCCGGTGAGATCAGCGCCGGCTCAACCGATGCGATGGCGTTTGGCCTGGACGTGACGGATTACGCCGCCGCCGCGCAACTCACCGCGGACACCGTAAAGCGGTTTGGCAAGGGCGATATC
>JAPPPC010000543.1 GCA_028817685.1 Rhodospirillaceae bacterium | reverse complement strand
CAGTCACGGCGCGACGACCGGTGAGCTTGAGGAAGAGCCGCTATTTTATTTGCGCGCACGCGGTATCGATCCGCAAACGGCGCGCGGCATGCTGGTCGCCGCTTTCGTCGGCGAGGCGTTGGATGAAATTCAGACCGAAGCACCGCGTGCGGCCTTCCAGGCGGTCGTCGATGACTGGCTTGAGAGTCGAAGTGAAAGGCAGGGGTAAAACGTAATGAGCGATACTGCGCAAGCCATGCCGACAGCGAATGACACGGCTTATGACGTGCTTAGCTACCGCAGTGATTTTCCGATCCTGAGCGAACAGATCTACGACAAGCCGCTGATCTTTCTCGACAACGCGGCCTCTGCACAGAAACCGCAACAGGTCATCGATGCGGTGCGATATGTCTACGAGCACGAATACGCCAATGTGCATCGCGGTGTGCATTACATGTCGGAAAAGGCGACGGAGGCCTATGAGGGCGCGCGCGTCAAGGTGCAGCGTTTCATCAATGCCGCGCATGACCACGAAGTCATTTTCACCCGCAACGCCACCGAAGCGGTCAACATGGTCGCCGGTACCTATGGTCGCCGCTTTCTGGAACCCGGCGATGAAATAATCATCTCGGTCATGGAGCATCACGCCAATATCGTGCCGTGGCAGATGCTGCGGGATGAAAAGGGGCTCGTGCTGAAGGCCGTGCCGGTTACCGACGATGGCGAGTTCCTGCTGGAAGACTTCAAAAAGCTTTTGACCCCGCGCACGAAGCTCGTTGCGATCACGCACACATCGAACGTGCTCGGGACGATCACACCGGTGGCGGAGATCGCCCGGCTCGCCCATGACGCGGGCGCCAAGGTATTGTTCGACGGCAGCCAGGCCGCCGTGCATAGCGTTGTCGACGTGCAGGCAATCGACTGCGATTTCTACGTCTTTACCGGCCACAAGCTGTACGGACCGTCCGGTGTCGGCGTTCTGTACGGTAAGGAAGAGCTGCTTAACGCCATGCCGCCCTATCTGGGTGGCGGCGAGATGATCTCGACAGTCACCCTGGCGGAGAGTACCTGGGCGGAATTGCCCAATAAGTTCGAGGCGGGTACGCCCATGATCGCGCAGGCGATCGGGCTTGGTGCCGCTATCGATTATGTCTCCGCTATCGGGATGGATCGTATTGCGGCACATGAACAAGATGTTCTGGGGTACGCGACCCAGAAACTGACGTCGATACCGGGCCTCAAGATCTACGGTACGGCGCCGAGCAAGGCGGCGGTGATCTCCTTCACTATGGAGAATATTCACCCGCACGATATCGCCACGATTATCGATCGCGCCGGTGTCGCCTGCCGCGCCGGGCATCATTGCGCGCAGCCCCTGATGGACCGCATGGGCGTGCCGGCCATGACACGCGCGTCCTTCGGCCTGTATAACACGCGGGCTGACGCCGACGCGCTGGTCGAAGCGCTTGAGTTTACACAGGAGTTCTTGGGTTAATGTTGGATGATCTCCGCGAGCTTTATCAGGAAGTGATCCTCGATCACGGCAAGAGCCCGCGCAATTTTCGCGATGTCGAAGACGCCACCGCGCATGCGCATGGCGCCAACCCTCTGTGCGGCGACCAGCTCGTTGTTTATCTGAAACTCGACGATGGCAAACGGATCGAAGATGTCTCCTTCGTTGGCAAGGGCTGTGCGATTTCTGTCGCGTCTGCGTCGATGATGACCGAGCTGGTCAAGGGCCGAACCGTCGACGAAGCCAAGGCGATGTTCGAGCGGTTCCACGAGATGTGCACTGGCGAAGATAGCGGCGATGATTCGACGCTGCTGGAAGACGATCTGGAAAAGCTCAATGTTCTGTCCGGCGTGCGCGCCTTCCCCGTGCGGGTCAAGTGCGCGACACTGCCCTGGCACACCCTGAACGCCGCGATCGACGGCAAAGACGAAGCGACGACGGAAGCCTGAGGCGGAAACTGCGAGATGTCTATGGAACACGCCCCTTTTGCTGGTTTCATGCCGACCCCGATGCCGGAAGACGGTATCGCCAAGGCCGGTGAACCGCGCGACCCGTCGGTACCTGTTGCGGCGGTCGAGGCCGTGATCGAGGGTGTGAAAACGGTCTATGACCCTGAAATTCCTGTTAACATTTACGAATTGGGTCTCATATATAAGTGCGAGATCGACGAAAAGGGCGATGTCGCGATCGACATGACATTGACCGCACCGGCCTGTCCGGTTGCCGGAATCCTGCCGGGACAGGTTGCCGAAGCCGCAGCTGCGGTGGCCGGCGTCGGCGAGGTGACCGTCGAGATCGTTTGGGACCCGCCGTGGGATCCGTCTATGATGTCGGAAGCGGCGCGCGTCGAATTGGATATGTTTTAAGGCGGAGAATGGTGATGGACAGACCTCCAGCGATGACATTGACCGAAGCCGCCGTCGCGCGGATCAAGTCCCTGTTGGACGCGGCCGATAAGCCGGTGATCGGGATCCGTGTCGGCGTGAAGGCGCAAGGCTGTTCGGGTATGAGCTATCACGTGGAGTATGCCGAGAAGGAATTGCCCTTCGAGGAGGTCGTGGAAGACCAAGGCGTGCGCGTTCTGATCGATCCGGCAGCGACGATGTTCCTCATCGGCTCCGAGATGGATTATCAGGAAGACAGGCTGCAATCAGGCTTCGTCTTCAACAACCCCAATGCCAAAGGGCATTGCGGCTGCGGCGAGTCCTTCCACATCTGATCCAAGACCGGGCGACCGGCGAGACAAGAACGATCGAATATGAACGGCCTCGACATCGATAAGCCCGTTGCCGAAACCCGTGTCGTCGTCGCCATGTCGGGCGGCGTCGATTCCTCTGTCACGGCTGCCTTGATGGCGGAAGCGGGATACGAGGTCATCGGCGTGACCCTGCAGCTCTATGATCATGGTGCAGCGGTCAACCGCAAGGGAGCCTGCTGCGCGGGCCAGGATATCTACGATGCGCGTGCCGTCGCGGCGCGGCTGGATATTCCCCACTATGTGCTCGACTACGAAAGCCGTTTCCGCGAAGCGGTGATCGATGATTTTGCCGACTCCTATCTGCGCGGTGAAACGCCAATCCCCTGTGTCCGCTGCAATCAGACCGTCAAGTTCCGCGATCTGCTGGCCACGGCCAAAGATTTGGGCGCGGACGCACTCGCGACCGGACATTACGTGCGCCGCGAACTGATGCCGGATGGGCCCGGCCTGTTGCGGGCCGTCGATGCCGGGCGCGACCAGAGTTATTTTCTGTTCGCGACGACGCGCGACCAACTCGACTATCTTCGGTTCCCGTTGGGCGGTATGGAAAAGGCGGAAACGCGAGCCCATGCGGAACGGTTCGATCTCCCCGTCGCCGCCAAGCCGGACAGCCAGGACATCTGCTTTGTGCCGGAGGGCAACTACGCACGCATCGTCGAGAAGCTGCGCCCCGAAGCGCACGATCCGGGCGATATCGTCGACCTCGACGGCACCGTGCTGGGCCGTCACGACGGCATCATCAACTTTACGATTGGCCAACGGCGCGGGCTCGGCCTTGGTGGCCGGCCGGAAGGTGAAGAAGCACTCTACGTGGTGCGGCTCGATCCTGCTTCCCGGCGGGTTGTTGTCGGACCGCGCAGCGCCCTGGGGACTGGGCGCATCGACGTCGGATCGCTGAATTGGCTGGGCGCGACGGATATTCCTGCCGAAGGTATCGGCTGCGCTGTAAAGTTACGTTCGACGATGGCGCCGGTGGGCGCGCGTCTCTTCGACGATGGCGATGACAATGCGACCGTTGTCCTGGACGAACCGCAGTTCGGAATCTCGCCGGGACAGGCTTGTGTCGTCTATGACGGCGACCGTGTGTTAGGCGGTGGCTGGATTCGAAGACACGCGGATCGTGTGGCGGCCTGATGGCCGCGTACGGATTTTACGCCGCGCATCTTCGCTTCATTGCGGCCAAGACAGATGCTTCAGAACCCGAGGTCGCGGCCATGGTTGCCGAGCTCTCCCGGATCGCGGATGCCGTGGAGGCCGGCGCGGACATCACGGTCCCGGCGGACAAGTTACGGGTCACGGCGCGCGGGTTGGCCGGGGTCTCGGGATTCCTGCAGGAACAGATACTGCCCGAAGTGGTGGCCGCCGGTAATGCCGCCGGTGAAAGCCAAGTACGCTGGGTGATTGACACCTCGATGCGGTTGATGACGAAGCTGACGACCCGTGCGGAGATGGGCGGTAGCGACGCACCTTTGACTCTCTCTTTGCCCGCCCCGCCGCTGATTGATTAATCGGTACAAAGACAAGACGTTAACCATAAATCCGCGTACGTTTCCGCGGTTGACACCGGCCTGCCGAAATCGTATTCGAAGCCCAACCGTGGCGGAGTAGCTCAGTTGGTTAGAGCAGCGGAATCATAATCCGCGTGTCGGGGGTTCAAGTCCCTCCTCCG
>JAPPPC010000075.1 GCA_028817685.1 Rhodospirillaceae bacterium | reverse complement strand
GCAATAGGCCGTGCTCATGCGGCGGCCGCTGCGGATGGTCGACTGAGTCATGCCGATGCCGTCCTGCTGCGCGCCGTTATAGTCCCTCGTGTAATCGATCCCGACCTGTCCCGCCGCTTCGATCAGCGCGTCGTAGATCGGGCCCGACTCGAAACTTTCCGTTACCTTCAGCGGGCCGCCGCGGCCGCGAAATTCGTCGTCGGCATCGCCCTGATAGCTCTCCATGTCGCGGAAGATCGGCAACACCTCGCGATAACTCCAGCCGCGATTGCCGAGTTGCGCCCAGGTGTCGTAGTCCTGCGCCTGACCGCGGACGAACACCATGCCGTTGATCGAGCTTGAGCCGCCCAGCAGCTTGCCGCGTGGCACGGGGATTCGGCGTTGGCCGGATCCTTCTTCCGGTTCGGAAGAATAGAGCCAGTTCGCCGCGGGGTTCTCGATCAGTTTGGCGAAGCCGACCGGTATACGCGACCAGGGGTGACTTTCCCGCCCTGCCTCGAGCACGAGAACCCGGTGATCTCCGCTGGCGCTTAGTCGGTTGGCCAGGACCGACCCTGCCGACCCCGCGCCGACGACGATATAGTCGTAAGTTTCGTTCGACACGTTTTTCTGATGCCTCCCTGAAAGCTGGCGGTAGCCTGCCAAAGAACGGTGATTTCGGCAAATCAAGCGCTCCTGCTGGCGAGCGAACGGCGAATCGGACTACTGGGAGATTTATGGCACGCCGATACGACATTACCGGTTCAGGCGGCGTTCGGTTGAGCGTCTGCGAATACGGCGATCCGGAGGGGCCGCCGATCCTCTTTCTCCACGGCTATGCCCAGTCGCGCTGGTGCTGGTCGCGGCAGGTCAACGATCCGGCGTTGTCGGGGTACCGCCTCGTCACGTTCGATCACCGTGGGCACGGCCGCTCGGACAAGCCGGACGATCCCCGCGCCTATAACGACAGCCGCGTGTGGGCTCAGGACGTGGCCGCCGTCATTGACCAGGCCGGCCTGGCCGGGTGTGTGATCGCCGCCTGGTCCTATTCAGGCCTCATCCTCTGCGACTATTTGCGGGCATACGGCGACATGGCGCTGACGGGGATTAATCTTGTGGCGGCGCGAACCTTGGTCGGCAACGATAAGGCACGGGCGATGTCCGGGACCCTGTTTCTCGAATTGGTTCCGGGTTTCTGTTCGCAAGACGCCGTCGAACGCGAGGCGGCGGTCCGGCGTTTCCTCGAAAACCTCACTGCTGGACCGATTCCCGACCCCGATTTCTACACGATGCTGGGCTTCAATCTTGCCGTGCCGCCGCATGTCTGCGCGGCCATGCTCGACCGACGGGCGGATAATGACGAAGTGCTGGCAAAGATTTCCGTGCCGGTGCTGCTCAGCCACGGCGATGCGGATACCTCGGTGCTGCTGGCAATGGCGGAACACAACGCTGCTATGATCGCGCGTGCCGATCTGTCCGTATATGCCGATATCGGCCACGCTCCCTTCTATGAAGACGCCCCGCGCTTCAACCGTGAACTCGCAACATTCGTTTCAAAGTGCACCGACGTAACAAGCTCTCGGGTAACGGAGCGGTAAGGCCGTTTCCCTAGAATTTCTGTCACTTTTCCTTGGTTTGGTCTGGGTAGCGACATGCTGGAACTGACCTATCTCGATTTTATCGGTCACGCGTCATTTCTGATCACCGCTTTGTCTTTCGCGCTGCGCGATATGATGGCGCTTAGAATGTTTGCCATCGTCAGTGGCCTGATCGGGATCGCCTACAATTATTTGATCCCGGCAGGGCCGCTTTGGCTGGTGATTTTCTGGCTCGCGGTTTTCATCGCCATCAACGCCGTCAGGATCGTCGGAATAATTCTTGAGCGGCGGGCGATCGAATTCACGGAGGAGGAGGCGGAGCTCCGAGAAACGGTGTTTTCCAATTTCTCGCCGGTGGAGTTCAAGAAACTCATTCTTATCGGCTAATGGCAAAATGTCGAGACCGGAGAAACCTTGGCGGAGCAGGGCAGTGTCATCGGTGGCCTGAAGCTTCTATACAATGGCGAGGTAAAGGTGGAGCGCGATGGCGCGGAGATCGGCCGGGCGCGCGATGGCGCGATGATCGGCGAAATCTCCTTCATCCAGGGCGGACCCGCCACAGCCACCGTGCAGGCCACGAAACCGTGCCGATACGTGTCCTGGCCCGGTGACGAACTGCGTCGGCTTCTGACCCGGAACCCAAGCATGGACATTGCCATGAAGCATGTCTTCAGCGTCGACTTGATGCGAAAGCTGACGGTTTAGACCGGGGCGATCCAGCGTCCTATACTCGTTCAGGGTTGTGATTTTGAACGATAACGACAAGAGGTGATGCGTGTCGCTGTCATTGAAGCCATTAGCGGATGCGTTGGGAACCGAGGCAACGGGAGTCGATCTGTCGGCATCGGTATCCGAAGAGATTGTCGAGGCGTTGAAGGAAGCGCTGCGCGACAATCTTCTTTTGGTGGTCCGCGACCAGCATCTGAGCGCGGCGCAGTATCTCGCCGCCGTTCGGTTGTTCGGCGAGACCATGGAACAGCATCTCAGCGATCTGCTCATGGAGGAGCATCCGGAAATCGCGGTCCTGGACAGCCGGAACTCACCTGTCGGCAACGATGGCCGGGGCATCCCGCTTGGCTCGAAGGATTGGCACACCGATCACACGAACCACGCGAATCCCCCGAAGATGACCGCGATGTACGCGCTCTCCCTACCGCGCGCGGGCGGTGACACGGGCTTCGCGAACATGCATCTGGCCTATGAGGCGTTACCGGATGAAGACAAGGCCCATTTCGACGGGCTGAAGACGGTCAACCGGATCGAAAACAATCCATATGTCAGCGATGCGCACAAGAAACGCTTCGGCGCGGCGCAGATTCATCCCTTGATCCGCACCCATCCTGAGACGGGCCGCAAGGCGATATACATCCATCCGGGCAAAACGGAGCGAATCGAAGGTATGGGCGAAGATGAGAGCGATGCCTTCGTCGATCGGCTGATGGCGCGGGCGATCCAGCCGGAAAATTCATACCGTCACCAGTGGCAGCTCGGCGATCTGGTGATATGGGACAACCGGTCGATCTCGCACATTGCCTACCGCGATTACGACCACAAGGAACGCCGGATCATGCACCGCGTCATTCTGGCGGGCGATACGCCCGTATGACCGGAAGGCTAGGGAGCGACTGAGACCAGTCCATCGGAAACCAGCGCGTCGAACGAGGCGCCGTCCAACCCGCCGAGGCCCGTCAGCACCTCGCGCGAATGTTCGCCTGCCCGGGCGACACTTGACGAAACGCCGACAGATCCGTCTTCGAACACATAGGGCGGATTGGGCACCTGGAACGGTCCCGAAGCATCCGTCACCGTTTGCATCACACCGCGGGCCTCGAACTGCGTGTCCTGAATCGCTTCGCCGACCGATTTGTATTGCGAGCATGGGATACCGGCCGCCATCAAGGTTTCCTCACATTCCTTCGCGGTGCGCTGACTGGTCCATTTTTCGATTTCCGCCATGTAGTCGTTCCAATTGGCGGAGCGTTTGAAGGGGGCGTCAAAGCGGTCGTCCTGCAGCATGTCGGGCCGGTCTATCGCGTCGACCAGCCGCTCGAAATTGTTCTGTGTGATCGGCGTGACGATCACGAAACCGTCCTGGGCGTGGATCGGCCCGAAGCCACGCCGTTTCCATTCCATCGGAAACTGAGAGGTCTGGATTTCAAACACCAGCATGTTGATGACCGAGTCCATCAACGCGACGTCGATGAAGCGGCCGCCGCCATGACGAAAGCGTGACAGCAGTCCCGTCTGGATGGCTCCGAAGGCGTAAATCGCTGCCAGATAATCGGCGAAGTAGGCCCCGGATGTGCGCGGCGGTGTTCCTTCCGGCTCGAACTCTCCCAAAGATACGTCGAGACCGCTCGCTGCGTGTACGACAGGCGCATAGGCGGGCTGTAGGGCGCGCGGACCGTCTTGTCCAAACCCTGAAATCGCGCAATACACCAAATCCGGGTTCGCTTCGGACAGGGTTTCATAGCCGAAGCCGAGCTTTTTCATTACGCCGGGCCGAAAATTCTCCACGACGATGTCGCTTTCGGAAACGAGCTGTCGCACGACGTCTTTCACGCGCGGGTCCGTGAGATTGACGGCAACGCTCTTCTTCCCGGCATTCAGGTGGCCGTAATAACTGCTATGACCGTCCCGTTGCGGCGGGGCATTACGCATATGTTCGCCGATGACCGGCTCGAGCTTGATGACCTCCGCGCCGCAGTCCGCGAGCAGCCGGGCGCAATACGGACCGGCGATGATCTGCGTGAAGTCGATTACGCGAATGCCCTCGAGGGGCGGTTTGGGAGTGCCGTTCATAGCGAGCCTGATGAGATGTGGAATGTCGGCGCACGGTAAGGCT
>JAPPPC010000100.1 GCA_028817685.1 Rhodospirillaceae bacterium | reverse complement strand
GAATAAGGAAGGCCTTGAAACGGCCATACTTTAAAACTACTTCCCTCCCCCATGAAGCTGTCCCCGACAACAATTCACTTCCTGCAGATCAACAGGCCTGCCTGTCTTGCGGGCTTTAGCGGCCTGATCGCGGTCGTCGCGCTGGCCATCCTGTTCGCCCTGCAGGACGACGGTATGAAATCCACCGCGGACAGCGACACCTTAGCGAGGGTGCAACTGGTCTCGCTGCCGGACGCCCGCAGCTCCGGCCTGGTACCGCCGATATTCATCAAGCGGATCGATACCGACCTGTCCACGCTGCCCGCAGCGAAACGCAAACAGGCTTTCATCCGCATGATCCTGCCGCTCGTCGCGCGCGAGAACGACCGGATCCGCGGCTTGCGGCGAAAGCTCGATCAAGGCAGCGCGCCAGCGTCGCTGTTCACGGATTACAAAGCGAAAGCGGGTGATACGAGCGCGCTGCGGCGGCGACTCGACATCATCCCCGCCTCGCTGGTCCTGGCGCAGGCAGCGCTGGAGAGTGGCTGGGGCACCTCGCGCTTCGCCCTGGAAGGCAACAATTTGTTCGGCATGCGGACCTACGCGAAAGACTCCGACGGCATCGCGCCGGCCAGCGCCTCCGGCTTCAAGGTCATGCGGTTCAATTCGTTGGCCGCGGGCGTGGCCGCCTATATGCGCAACCTGAACACCCACGGCGCCTACCGGGAACTCCGCGCGGCGCGCGCGGCCCTGCGGCAGGCGGGCAAGCCCGTGTCCGGCACCGCGCTCACAAACTGGCTCTCGCGCTATTCGGAGATCCCGGAAACCTATGGCCAGAAACTGCGCGCCATCATCGCGCGCGAAAATCTCGTGCCGTTCGACAAGGTGCGCATCGGCGCGAAGGGCTGACGGCGACCTATTCGTCCCGCGCATACATCACCGCGCCGCCCACCACGGTCATGTCCACTTCGACGTTTCGAATGTCGCTCGCGGGAATGGTCATCAAATCCCGGTCCAGCACCGCCAAATCGGCCAGCTTGCCGACTTCCAGACTCCCCTTGATCGTTTCTTCCCGGCCCGAATAGGCGCCGAGGATGGTATAGGCGCGCAGGGCTTCCTCCACCGTCACCGCCTGGCTCGGCGCGCCGGGCGTGTCGAGATTGCTCCCGGTGTCGCTCTGCCGGTTGACCATCGCCCACATCGCGGTGAAGGGGTTGGGCGTACAGATATAGCTGTCGGAATGGCCCGGCGCGGGAATGCCCGCATCGATCAAGGCCCGGTGCGGCCACATATGTTGCATGGCTGTCTCGCCCCGATTGGCAAGATAGGCGTCCCCCAACTCATACATGAAGCCGGTGGCCGAACTGTCGACCACGCCCAGCCGCTTGATGCGCTCCAGGATCGGTGGCGTGACGTAACAAGAATGCTCGATCCGCATGCGATGATCCTGCACCGGATGGGCTTCGAGTGCCGCCTCGATCGCGTCGAGCGCGAAATCGATCCCCCGATCGCCGACCCCCTCGATGCAGACCAGCAGGCCCGCCTTGTGCGCCGCCGTCGCCCGCGCCGTCAGATCGTCGAGATCGTAGAGCAGCATGCCGGTATTGTGCTCCGGCTCGCCCAGGGCCTTTTCGCCGATATAGGGCTCGTAATAGGCGGCGGTGCGGCCGCTGGTCGAACAGTCCGGGCACCATTCGACGGCCACCACCTTCACCCAATCGTCACCGAAGCCGGACCGGATGCCGGACGCGATCAGGCTTTCCACCAACCCCTCTTCGCGACCGCTGCCGATGATGCCGACCCGCAGCTTCAGGCTGCCATCCGCCTTCATCATCTGATAGGCGCTGATCGCCTTGCTGCAGGTGAGCGAGTTGTAGACGCTGGTGATCCCGTGGCTCAGATAATCGTCGAAGACGATACGCAGCCCCTGCGCCTGGCTTTCGGGCGTGTCGACGGATTGGGCGTGATCGATGAACAGATGGACCGCCGTCTCCCGCACCAAGCCGGTCAGCGCACCCGTATCCGGATCGCGATTGAACGCGCCGAAGGGCGGGTCCGCGGTTTCCCTGTCGATGCCGAGCGCGGCGAACCCGGCGGAATTCACCAGGCCCAGATGCCCGTCGGTGCGCAGGATGAAGAGCGGCATGCCGTTGGATGCCGCGTCCAGCTCCGCCAGGCTGGGCCAGCCACCGGATTTGTTCTCGTTCAGGCGATACCCAAAGAACCAGCCGCCCGAGTCCAGGTCTTTCGTCGCGTCATCGATGCGGGCCAGCAAAGCGTCCCGGCTTTGGATGCGCGACGGGGACAAATCGTGCCAGTTGATCACCCGCGACGCCGCCCCATCTGGATGGCAGTGGCTGTCGATGATACCGGGGATGACGGTCTTGCCGTCCAGACGCAACATTTTCGTCCCCGGCCCGGCGAGCGCTTCAATATCGCGGTTGTCGCCCAGCGCGACGATACGCCCGTCCTTCGCCGCGAGCGCGTCGACGATACGGCTGTCGTCATCCAGCGTGACGATCTTGCCGCCGAGAAGGATCAGATCGGGTTCGGAGGGTGTCATGAGTTTGCCTTGGCCTGCAATGTCGCCAGGTCATAGCCCGCGACCTCTTTGTATTGCTGCTGGAACGCGGCCAGCTCGTCGCGGCTGATGACGTCGTCGATATTCTCGAACGGCCGGTCGCCAGTGCGTTCGACCACCTCCTTGATGATGATGTCCGGCGGCGCGACCCGGTTGATCAGCACGACCTTGGACGTCGCCTCCAGCCGTTCGGCTTCATAGCTGGCAAAGGCGGCTTCGGGCGCCTGCCGCTGGGCGAGCAGGTTCGTCAGGCACTCCGCATCCAGGATCGCCTGCCCCGCCCCGTTCGAGCCACGCGGGACCATCGGATGCGCCGCATCGCCCATCAAGGTCACGCGGCCGCGCGTCCAAAAGGGCAGCGGGTCCTGGTCGACCATCGGGAAATCCAGGATCACCTCAGCTCCGCGGATCAGTCCCGGCACGTCGAGCCAGTCGAACTGCCAGTCGGCGAAGGCGTCGATGAAGTCTTCCAGCTTGCCCGGTTTGTTCCAATCGCGCGGCTGCTTCAGCAACGGGCGGGAGACCTCGGCGACCCAGTTGACCAGCTGATTGCCGTCCCCGTCGACCGCATCGCGGATCGGGTAGATGACCATCTTGCCGGTCTCCAGCCAGCCGGCACGGATCATCGTCGCCCCCGTCAGGATGCGCGGCCACACCGTCACCCCGCGCCACATATTGTAGCCGGAATAGCGCGGCGGCCCTTCGTCCGGATGAAGCTGTTTGCGCAGGTTGGAATGGATGCCGTCGCAGGCAACGACCGCGCCGCCCACCATGGGTGGCAACGCCGCGCCATCGGCATCCTCAAGCATCAGCGTGACGCCGGCGTCGGTTTCCTCTGCGCGGGTACACGTCACCCCCTCGATCAGGCGGTCCGCCCCGGCACGTGCGACGAAGGCATCGGCCAGTACCTTCTGAAGATCGCCGCGATGGATCGAGTATTGCGGCGTTGCGTAGCCGGCCGCCGTGCCGAGCGGGTCGGTGAAGATCAGTTGCCCAAAGCGGTTGAAGAAACCGGCCTCCGCCGTGCGGACTCCGACCGCATCCAGCGCCGACCCCAGCCCCAGCGCGTGCAGCACGCGCGTCGCATGCGGCAGCACGTTGATCCCGACACCGAGCGGCTTGATCTCGGGCGACTTCTCCAGGATACGGCACGGGATGCCATTTTCCTGAAGACACAGCCCCAATGTCAGCCCGGCGATCCCGGCGCCGACGATCAGGATGTCGTTTTGAAGCACGCTACTCATTTGACCCAGCCATGTGTCCAAGCTTTGGACGTCACCGCCGTCCACCCCCATCCAAACCTTCCCCCCTCCAGGGGTAAGGGACAAACACCTGCTCAGAGCTAAGTCTTCCTCCCCCTTGAGGGGGGAGGATTGAGGTGGGGGTGGACGGCGTGTTGCTTTGCATTAACGCGCTCCCTTACTCATCGAAGATCGCCACCGCCCGCGTGAAACCGGCGGAGGCGGCGCGGATCTTGAAGGGGAAGCAGGCGATGGTGAAGCCGAAGGGCGGCAGCGCTTCCAGATTGTGCAGCTTCTCCAAATGGCAGTAGCCGATCTCCATCCCGGCGCGGTGGCCTTCCCAGATCAGACCCGCATCGCCGGTCTCGGCATATTTCTCCTTGGTGTGGATGAAGGGTGCGTCCCAGCTCCAGGCGTCGGTGCCGGTCACCCGCACGCCGCGTTCCAGCAGATAGAGCGTTGCCTCGCGGCCCATGCCGCACCCCGTCGAAACGTAATCGTCGCGGCCATAGGCAGCCCCGGCGGCGGTGTTGACGACGACAATATCGAACGGTTTCAGCTCGTGGCCGATGCGCGCCAATTCCGCTTCGACATCCGCCTGGGTCTCGACATAGGCGTATCCGTAT
>JAPPPC010000404.1:2331-16691 GCA_028817685.1 Rhodospirillaceae bacterium | reverse complement strand
CCCGCACTCCGGCCCCGCCGGGCGCGGCGCTGGCGGCTGCGCCTACGGCGACGGGCCCCTCCCGCGGCATGGGGCCGATGGGCTATGTCGGCAGTTCGATGGTTGTCGACTGCCATATCGAAGTCGGCTGCTGTCATACCGGCGGTATGCCGATCAGCATCCACAGTTTCTGCCTGTCCTCGCGGCGGGCGGTGGCGCGGCTGCATGGCGACGGGCGGATCGAATACCGGACCGACCCGAACTGGTTCACACCCTACTCGCGACGGGAGAGCGTGGAATGGACGGAAGCGGAACAGAGTCTGGCGGCGGTCTGAGGCGCAAGCGCCTCAAGGTCCCGGTCGACGACGCGGCGCTGCGCGAGCTTGAACTCGGCGATATCGTCTTTCTCGACGGCGTGATCTACACCGGCCGCGAGGGGCTGTATCAGCGCATTCTCGGCGACGGCATCGAGCCGCCGGTGCCGTTGCGCGAGATCTCGAACGCGAACTTCCACTGCTCGCCCGCGGCGTCGGTCAATGATGACGGCACCTATAATGTCGGCGCGGTGACGGCGACGGCCAGCTTCCGCTTCTCGAAATGGCTCGATGCCTGGTTCGAGACGTCGGGCTGCAAGCTCATCATCGGCAAGGGCGGCATGTCGCCCGAGGATTACAAGACGCAGCTCGCCCCGAACGGTGCGGTCTATCTGACCACGGTCGGCTATGGCACCGGCGCGCTGCTGGGGCGGGCGATCAAGCGGGTTGTCGATGTGCACTGGCTGGAGGAGCTCGGTATCGCCCAGGCGATGTGGGTGCTCGACGTTGAGAATTTCGGTCCCCTGATCGTCGAGAGCGACTTCGAAGGCAACAGCCTGTTCGAACAACAGAACAAGCTGGTCAACGAAAAGGTCGAGGCTGCGTATGAGGGCCTGAAGCCACCGGCCCTGGCCCGCTACGGCGAGACGACCAACCGCGAAGACGAGGTGGTGTAGCGCCGGTGGTCTTCACCCCCGGTCGCGCGACTTCTTGAACCAGGCGTCCTCTTCGGAGAACCGTTCGGCGTTCCAGCTCAGCGCCGCCTTCAGCCCGTCCGCGTTGCGAATCTTGTTGAATTCCTCGATCTCGGGTTGGGTGTCCGCGCTGGCCAGCGCGATGGCTTCGAGTTCCATCGACCGTTCGACGACCTGCCGCACGCCCATCAGTTCGTAGGACATGTTGATGAGCTTCTTGTTGTACTCGACCGTCGCGGCAGGGAGCTTGGCAATCGTCTGCGCCTGACGGTTGACGGCCTCGTCCAGTTCGTCCGCGGGGACGACCTCGTTGACCAGGTTCAGCCGTTTCGCCTCCTCGGCGTCGATGAGGTTTCCGGTATAGAGCATCTCGCGCGCTTTCGTCATGCCGATCACCCAGGGCCACACGGCGGGGATGTAGGGGCCACCGGTTCTAATCTCCGGCGCGCCGAACTTCGAATCTTCCGAACAGATACGCAGGTCGCAGAAGGTCGCGGTGGCAAGCCCACCGGCGATGCAGAAGCCCTGTATCTGCGCGATGATCGGCTTCGGATTGTTCCAGAAGACGTCCCACCACCCCGAGGCGCTGAAGTTCTTGCCTTTGAGGAACCGCGCGCGTTTCGCCGCCGCGTTGGTCTTGGCCGATGTGGTAATGTCGAAGCCGGCGCTAAAGGCGCGTCCCGCCGCTTTCAACACGATGACCCGGATCGCATCGTCCTCCCATCCCGCGTCTTCCAGGGCGGATCGAACCTCAAGCTGCAATTCGTCGGATAGCGCGTTCAGCTTGTCGGGCCGGTTCAGCGTGACGGTGGCGACCGGTCCATTCTTCTCATAGGTAATCGTTTCGTAGGTCATCGCTGTGCTCCCAATTGATGCGCCGGAGCAGACACGGTCCTACACAGGGACTAAAAGGACAAGCGCGCAATACGGATTTGAACGAGAGTGAGACACTTGGATATGCAGCCGACCGCGCCTTTTTGAAGGCGTATCCGCTGGAGCGCCATCTGCGCGATGCGTAGGCCGCCTCCGTGATGCGACCCTGGACCCTGGAGATCGCGACCGAAGCGAGCTGGAACAGCGCATTGCGCGCGGCGCGCCGGAGGAACGGCACAGCGGACTGACCACACGCCGGTCGCGTTGTGACGCGGCGCTCTGGCTGTTAGCGTTGCGGGATGTCGAACTGATGAGGAAACCGGAATGATGACGCCCTTCGAAGAGGTGATGCAAGCGCGTGGCAAGGGGATGCCGGCGGATGGCGAGGTGTCGATCACGGGCGTGGATCCGGTGTTCTCGACCAAGTTCAAGATCGGCGAGACTTGTGCTGCCGTCCTGGCCGGGATCGGCGTGGCGGTTACGGATATCTGGGAGCTCAAGACCGGCCGCCGGCAGCAGACCGAGATCGATGTGCGCCGTGCGGCGGCGGCGCTGCGTAGCACGACCTATATGCAGCGGCCGGATGCGGGCGGCGCTTGGGAGAACATCGTCAATCGCGGCCACAACGACATGATCAAGATCACGCAGCCCTGGCCGACCAAGGACGGGCGCTGGGTGTTGCCGCATTTCGGCCTGCCGAACCTGCAGGCCCGCATGTGCAAGCTGCTCGAATGCGAACCCAATCCGGACTCGGTCGGCAAGGCGGTCGCCAAATGGGACGCGCTGGATCTGGAGGCGGCGATCGACGAGCACCGGGTCTGCGGCGGCATGGTGCGCAGCAATGCGGAGTGGCTCGACAGCGAGCACGGGCAGGTGCTGGCGGGGAAACCGATCGTCGAGATCATCAAGATCGGCGAGAGCGACCCGGAGCCCTTCCTCGAAGGCGACCGCCCGCTTAGCGGCATCAAGGCGCTCGACCTGACGCGCATTCTGGCTGGCCCGATCGCCGGCCGAACCCTGGCGGAACATGGCGCGGAAGTGCTGATGGTGACGGCCGAGCGTCTGCCGCAGATCGCCGAGCACGTTATGGATACGAGCCACGGCAAGCGGAGCTGCTATCTCGACCTGTCGGTTGCCGATGAGGCCGACCGGCTCAAGGCGCTGGTCAAGGATGCCGACGTGTTCTCGCAGGGCTACCGGCCGGGCATGATCGAACAGCTCGGCTTCGGTCCGGCCCAACTTGCCGAACATCGGCCGGGCATCGTCTATGTCTCGATCAATTGCTACGGCGCAGACGGGCCGTTCAGCCATCGCGGCGGTTGGGAACAGGTGGCGCAGACCATGACGGGTATCTGCAACGAAGGCTCGCCGGAGCGGCCGAAGCTGCTGCCGGCGGCGGCGTGCGACTACACGACCGGATATCTGGCCGCCTATGGCGCGCTTCTCGCCCTGGCGCGGCGGGCGACGGAAGGCGGCAGCTACCATGTCCGCGTGTCGCTGTGCCAGTCGGGCATGTTCATCTACCGGCAGGGCAGTACCGCCTTCGATGCGCCGGACATGGATCTGTCCGATGACGAGCTGGCCGCGCTGCGCATCGAGACGCAGCCGAAGGCGGGGCCTTTGCGGCATCTGGGGCCGATCCTGCAGCTGTCGGAGACGCAGCCGCGCTGGATCCGCCCGACGCCGGTGTTGGGCGGCGATGCGCCGGAGTGGCCGCAAACCGGCACGGCGGCCGCGGCGGCGGAGTGAGCGCACTCTCGATCCGCCGCCTGTCCGACGCGCTGGGGGCCGAGGTCGAGGATATCGATATCGCGCAGGATCTGAGCGGCGAGACGGTCGTCGCGCTACGCCAGGCGCTGGCCGACCATTGCGTCCTGCTGTTCCGCGGCCAGAGCCTGACGCCGGCGCAGCACATCGCGTTCACGAAGCGTTTCGGACCGTTGCAGGAATTGACCCTGGCGTCCTATTTGCACCAGGAGCATCCGGAGATCTTCGTCGTGTCCAACAAGCCGGTCGACGGCAAGCCTTCGGACACAAGGCGGACCGGGCGGCGCTGGCACACCGACATGTGTTACACGCCGCAGCCCTGCCGCGGCTCCCTGCTTTACGCGCTCGAAGTGCCGCCCGTCGGCGGCGACACCGTATTCGCCAACATGCAGCGCGCCTATGACGGCCTGTCGGACGGCTTGCGCGCGGCGATCGACGGGCTCAGCACCGTGCACGACCTCAGCAAGGTCGAAGACTTCAAGAACCGCGACCCGGCGGCGACGGCCAAGATCGTGGCGGACAACCCGCCGGTCGAGCACCCGCTGGTCTGGACGCATCCGGACAGCGGCCGCAAGGCGCTCTTCCTCAGCGACCAGATCGCCTATCGCATCACCGGCATGACGGAGGCTGAGAGTCGGCCGATCCTCGACTATCTGCTGGTCCAGGCAATCCGCATCGAGAACACCTACCGCCACCAGTGGCGGGCCGGCGATCTGGTCTTCTGGGACAATCGCAGCGTCATGCATTGCGCGCCGGAAGATTACGACATGTCCGACCCGGCGAATGTCCGGCACATGCACCGCACGACCCTCGCGGGGCCGCCAATGGTGTGATGGTTATGACGGGGTTGTGGCAAAAACACGCGCCGGACTATAAGTATACAGATCGGTATACTTATAGGAGGTGGCATGATGCGCGAGATGAGGGATGCGGCGGCCGCGGCGGCGGCGGAGCGGCTCGGGGCCTGCTACGGCGGCGGGACCTGCGACTGGCCGCGCTTCTACACCCCCAGGATGGAGCGCGCGAATTTCGCCTCGCGCTACCATCTCGTCTATCCGGGCCTGGGCTATTTCATCCAGATCCGCCGCGACCCCACTCGCGCCGCGCGGCTGCGCCCGCAGCTCGACAATATGTATCGCGGCCTGCTCGAGCCGCGCTGCTGGCGCTACTGGCATGACGAGCTCGGCGAGGCGGGCTGGCCGCTGCAGGAGCGCAACCTCACCTATGCCGGCCGGCTCGCGACCTTCATCGGCTTCTACATCGATGCGTTCGGCGCACCCCCCCGCGCCGCGCATCGAACTCGACGGCCGGTCGACGACCTACCGCGACCTGTCGCACAGCCTGTGGCAACAGATGCGCGCCTCGCCCAATTGCGGGGTCAGCTGCTACAACCACGAATCCATGGTGATGTGCAACGCGCACATGCTGATCAACAACAGGCTGCACGACCGGCTGTACGGCACCGGCTACGCCGCCGCCAACGACGCCTGGCTCGCGACGGTCGACACGAACCTGACCGTCGGCGGCGAAACCGGTCCCCTGTTCTTCTTCGGCACGCAGCCGAACGACACGGCGCCGATCCCCAAGAACCGCGCCCTGGGGGCCGATATCTGGTCGCTGTTCCTGATGAGCGCCGTCGTCCCGGACCGGGTTCGCACCTGGTTCGCCGCCTGGCGCGACAACATCATCGAAGACGGCGAAACAGCGCACGTCGCCGTCGCGGATTGGGAACGCGACGCGGAGTTCTCCTCCGACGAGCTGGCCAGCGCCTGGGCCTTCTGCCTCGCGCAGGAACTCGGCGACACCGAGCTGGCGCAGCGCCTCGCCCGCTACCTCGCGCCGTGCGTCCACGCCGGCTCCGAGCGCGACCCCTATATCGCCGGCCTCTATCTTCTGGGCCACCATCTGCAGCCCGGCGCGTTCGGCCGGCTCGTCACCGGTGGCTGACGATGGCCCGGCGCGACCCGGCGGCGACGAAGGCGCGGATCGTCGAGGCGGCGTCCGGCCTGTTCTACGCCCGCGGCATCCGCGCCGTCGGCGTCGACGCGATCGCCGCCGAGGCCGGCGTGACCAAGCGCACGATGTACAAACATTTCGACAGCAAGGACGCGCTCGTCGCCGCCTATCTTGAAACGCGCAACGAACCCGTCCTGGCCGGCCTGATCGCCGCGGCGACGGAAGCCGAGGGCGATGTCGCCGACCGCATCGCCGCGATGTTTGCCGGTTTCGCCGACCGCGCGTCGAACCCGTCCTGGCAAGGCTGCCCCTTCGCCCGCGCCGCCTCGGAACTGCGCGACGACGACGCGGCCGAACCGGTGCGGATCGCCGGCACCCACAAGCACACCTTCGAACACTGGCTGCAAACCCAGCTCGCCGAGGCGGCGGTCGCGGAACCGGAGACCGTCGCCCGCCAGCTCATGGTGCTGCTCGACGGCTGCATCACCCAAATCCTCATCCACCGCGACCCGGCGTATGCAGCGGCGACGGCGGAGGCGGCGCGGTGTTTGATCCGCGCGCGGATGGGGGAGGGCGATGCCTAAGCAATACCGGCGAGTCGCCCCGGCGTCCGAGCCGGGGCTTAGCGCATATGCCAAAACCGGGGTCACCCGACGCAAGTTCATGACAATTGACGCCGGATGCCGACAGGTCAAAAGGGCCTCCCACTGATTTAATCGACGGAGCCATCCGCAGCTATGCCACTTACACAAATTTCAATGCGAAGCGGGAAATCCTCCGCCTACCGCCGGGCGGTTATGGACCGGCTCCACCAGGCAATGGTGGAGACATTCGACGCTCCCGCAGACGGCGCCTTCGTAACGCTCACGGAGCACGCGGAGGATCAGATGGATTTTGGTAGATCCTATCTAGGCATCGAACGCTCTGATGATCTGTTGATTGTGCAAATCACAGCCAATAACACGCGAACGGTTGAGCAGAAGAAATCGCTCTACAAAAGAATTGTCGAGCTTTTGGGCGAAGACCCTGGTGTGCGCCCGGAGGACATTTTCATAAATCTGATCGACGTACCAATAGAGAATTGGTCGTTTGGGAACGGAATCGCTCAATACGTATAAGCTCGCTGACGAGGGCTAGCGCTTTGGAACGCGGCCTGTATCCCTGCGGGTGTCGAGAATGAATGTAATTCGATAACGAGGGCGCACCGACCCCCAACCACCTCTATCCCGGATAGCGCGGCGCGTGGATCGGGCGGAAGCTGCGGACGATCCAACCGTCCTGGGCCGCCGGGGCTGCGGGGTCGCCGTCCGTGCCGATCCGCACCCCGCGTTCCACGATCGTCGCGTCGAGGCCGATGATCTTCAGCGGTGTGAAGCCGTCCGGTAGGGGCGGGCTGTCTTCTGACAGCCGGTCGATCAGCACCATCCAGCCGTCGTCGGCGACCTCCATCGTCTCGATGTCGCCGGTCACCAAATTGCGGTCCCAGTTGGTCATTTTCGCCTTGAAGGCGGGGTCGACGGAGGTGGGGCCGGCGCGGGAGGTGTAGTTTTCGCTGGTCATCACGCCGGGCTCGCGCAGGCGGTAGGCCGCCATGAAGGGCGCGCGGGCCTCGTGCGTGCATTCGTAGCGCTGCGCCTCCAGGAAGCCGTCGATGGTCAGCAGCATCGAGATGTGCTTGTGGTAAAATTCGTTGAACTTGGTCCGGTCGTCATCCAGCGGATAGTGCATCTCGACCATGTAGTAGGTGCCCATGGCGGGAATTCCCTCCCTTTTTCAGTGGCGTTTCTAGCGCGTGGTTTCGTTGTCGAGGTCCAGCACCTGTTCGGCGATGACGGCCAGCATGCGCCACTGTTCCTCCAGGTTCCGCGACGCCTCGATATCGTCATGGGGGGTGTCTAGCAGAATGTAGTCGCAGCCGAGCGCCTCCAGCCCGGTGATGTCGCGGCGGATTTGGTCGATCGTGCCGGTGCCGCAATAGCGGTCGTCCTCCGGCTGGGTCTCGTCCGTGATGCGCAGGCGGATGCGCGGGCAGACGGACGGCATCGGCTGGCCTTCCGCGTCGGCGACTTCCTGCAGCCGGGGTATTCCGGTGTCGCGCATCCAGTCCAGGGTGAAACGGATCGGGTGCCAGGCATCGGCCAGCCGCACCGTGCGGCGCAGGGCGGCATCGCTCGACCCGCCGACCCAGATCGGCGGGTGCGGCTTGCGCACAGGCCTGGGCGCGGTCTGCACCTTGTCGAACTGGACATAGGGGCCGTCATGCGACGCGATGTCGTTCGTCCAAAGCTCCCGGATCGCGGCCAGATAGTCGTTCGTCATCGCGCCGCGCTTGTTGAAGGGCACCTGCAGCGCCGCGAACTCTTCTTCCGCCCAGCCGACCCCGACCCCCAATATGCAGCGCCCGCCGCTCAACTGGTCGATATTGGCGAAGGCGCGCGCGGTTTCCAGCGGGCTGCGATAGGGCAGGATCAGGACGGTCGTGCCGATCTCCACCCGCTCCGTGATCCCGGCGAGCCAGCCCAAGGTGGTCAGCGGCTCGTAAAAGGGCGCGGGATATTTCTCGGCCACGTCCTGGGTCGTGGCGATATGGTCGGACGACATAATCAGGTGATAGCCCAAGGTCTCGGTCATCTGCGCCCAACGCCGCAGGCTGTCGGGATTGGCCGAAGGGCCGAAATTGATCAAATTGACGCCGGCTTTCATGGCAGTCCTTTCCGGTAAGGGGCAGCGGATCGTGCGTTGTCACGGCCGGTGTGGCAAGGCCCGGCGCCGTCGAAATTTTGACAAATGTCCGGACTAAACCGTATGAACGTTACGGATCAATCGGCAGTTTGAGGAATCTACCATGCGGTTTGGCGTCTTCTACGAGTTGCAGCTTCCGCGGCCCTGGAACCCGGGCGACGAGCACCGGCTGTTCAAGGAAGCGCTCGATCAGATCGTCCTCGCCGACCAGCTCGGCTTCGACTATGCCTGGGAGGTCGAGCATCATTTCCTCGACGAATATTCGCACGCCTCCGCGCCGGAAGTCTTCCTGGCCGCCGCGGCGAGCAAGACGGAACGCATCCGGCTCGGCCACGGCATCCGCCAGGTGATCCCGAACTACAACCATCCGGCCCGCACGGCGGAGGGGCTGGCGACGCTCGATTTACTGTCGGATGGACGGGTCGAGTTTGGCATCGGCGAGGGTGCGACGCGGCTCGAGCTCGGCGCCTTCGGCATCCCGGCCAAGCGCAAGCGGGCGATGGCGCTCGAGGCGGCGGAGCAGATCTGCAACATGATGGTGCTGACGCCCTATCCCGGCTACGAGGGCGAGGGCTTCTCCATGCCCTGCCGCAACGTGCTGCCCAAGCCGCTGCAGGATCCGCATCCGAAACTGTGGATGGCCTGCACCAACCGCGACACGATCAAGGTGGCGGCCCAGCACGGCATCGGCGCGCTGGCCTTCTCCTTCATTGATCCGGAGGAGGCGCTGCACTGGTCGAAGATCTATTACGACATCATCAAGAGCGAGGAATGCGTGCCGCTCGGCTGGAACGTGAACGCCAATATCGCCATCGTCTCCGCCTTCTCGATGCATGAGGACCGGTCGGAGGCGATCCGGCGCGGCCAGGACAATTTCGAGTTCTTCCGCTATTCGCAGCAGCGCCTGGTGGCGCACGATTTCGTGCCCGGCTACAGCGACATGTGGTCCGACTTCCGGGAAAAGCGCGGCGACGCCTCCGACAAGCTGATCCAGGCGGCGCTGGAACGCGGCGAATATGACGGCGCCGGCATCGGCACACCGGACGACATGCTGCGGCACCTGAAGAGCTTCCAGGATTGCGGCGTCGACCAGGTCATCATGCTGCAGCAGGCCGGCAAGAACTCGCACCAGAATATCTGCGAGTCGCTGGAACTGTTCGCCGAGACGGTCATGCCGGAATTCGCTAAGGATGTGGAAGCGCGCGAAGCCAAGAAGGCGGCGGAGCTGGCGCCCTATATCGAGGCGGCGTTGGCGCGCAAGGCCTATATGCAACCGCTGGCGGAAGAAGACGTGCCCGTGGTCCGAGCATCGGTGAAGGTGGCCGGGGCGGACAATCGTAGGGCGAGCGCGGGCGCGGCGGATTAGTGTTTGCCGCGAACGTTGCGAAGTTCACGGCTGATGTTCATTTTTTATCAGTGAGTTGTACTTAAGTACGATATCCGGGTGTTTATAGAGACTGTTAACGATTTTTGCCTATGCTCGTTTACATGAAAGACTATCAAGATCCCAAAGCGCGCCTGAAGGGCGCACGCGTTCTCATCGTCGAGGATGATTCGGATTACGCGGAATGGATCGAACTCGCCCTGCTGGGTCTGGGCGTTTCGCACATCGCCAAAGCGACCGATGGCGAGACGGCGCTGCGCCTGACGGAGAGCGATCCGGAATTCGACCTGATCATTTGCGATTGGGTGATGCCGAACATGGATGGGCTCGACTTCCTCAAGCGCTACCGGGAAAAGGTGTCGACCTCCATGTTCCTGGTGCTGACCGCGAAGTCCGGACTGGAAGACGCCTTCGAGATCACCCAGGCCGGGGCGACGAGCTTCCTGGTCAAGCCGCTATCCGTCGATCAGCTGCAGAGCGAAGTGGCGTCGATGCTGCATTAGGGCGATAGGCTCCGCGCAGCCTGCCCGAAAAAGAACCCAGCCGCCGGCTGTTCTATTGACCCGCCAGACGCGCCGGTTTAAGCCGCGCCGATGGAACTGGCGCAATTTGATTGGACCCTCTACTGGTTCATGTTTCCCGTCGCGCTGTGCGTGGCGACGACCGCCACGTTCAGCGGCATCGCCGGCTCTGCCCTCTTTGCGCCGATCTTCCTCGTCGTCTTTCCGTTGCTTGGTCCCGAATACCAGTTTCCCGGCGTCGCCGCGGCGATCGGCGTGGCGCTGCTGACCGCGACCTTCGGCCTGTCCTCCGGGGTGGTCGCCTATCTGCGCCGCCGGCTGATCGATTTTCGAAGCGCGGTGCCCTTCATCCTGGTGGCGGTGCCCTTCGGCATTTTCGGCGCCTTCATGCTCGCCGCCTTGAAGGAACACCAGGAATTGCTGCGCGGCGCCTACGCCCTGCTGATGGCCGTGCTGGCCACGATCCTGTTCCGCCGGCGCAAGCCCGGTCCGGGGGCCGCAGCCGCCCCGGAAGGGGCGCCCGCAGGGCAGGCGATGCGTGAGATCGTCGAGCGCGACGGCACGGTCTATCGCTTCGCCGTACCCCGTCAGGGCAAGGGTGCGGCCGCGACGGGGCTGGGCGCGTTCCTGACGGGCCTGCTGGGGGTGGGGATCGGCGAGGTGGTGATGCCGCAGCTCGCCCGCCGCAACCGGGTCCCGATCCAGGTCGCCGCCGCCACCTCGCTGTTCGTTGTCGTGTTGACGGTGGCCTCGGCCAGTTTCACCCAGATCTCCACCCTGGTCGTCGCCGGCGGCCTCGCCGCGGTGCCCTGGAATGTCGTGGTCTACACGATCCCTGCGGTGATCATCGGTGGCCAGATCGGGCCCCGCCTGCAGGGCAAAGTCTCACAGCGCGCGGTGGAGGTCGGGGTGGGGTGCCTGTTCACCGTGATCGGCGTCGCGATGGCGGTCACGGCGCTGCGCAATACGCTGTTCGGGTAGGGGGAAACGCGGTTTGGCGCTAGCGAGAGGGGCTTGTGCCTAGCGAAGGGCAAGTCGAAGAGCGCGTTACTCGTCCAGCGCCTTCCTGATGTCGCGCAGAATGGCCTCGCGTTTCCGGTCGTCCGTTGCGGTGTAGAGCGCCTTTTGCAGGTCGATGACCAGCTGCGCGTAGTCGTTGTGCCAGTCCAAATGCGCGAAGGTTTCGGGCGGTAGCCGTTTTTTCGAGACCCGTTTGCGCGGCCCCTGTTTCCCGGTCAGCTCCATCGCGTCGTCCAGCTGCGGCAGAAAGATGTCGTCGTCGGCGAACCCGGCCTCCAGCAGTTTGCGCTGCAAGGTGGCGCGGCTGTCGTCGCTGCCATGGGTCAGGAATAGCCCTTTTCGCAGGGGCAGCCGGTTGTCGATCCAGTCGAGCAGGTCCTGCTGGTCCGCATGGGCGGAATAGCTGTCGGTTTTCCGGATTACGGCCTTGACCGCGATTTCGCGCCCGTGGATGCGGACCTGCTGCTTTCCCTGCAGCAGCAGATGGCCGAGGGTGCCGGTCGCCTGGTAACCCACGAACAGGATTGTCGAGTCGCGTCGCCACAGATGGCTTTTCAGGTGATGCCGGATGCGCCCGGCGTCGCACATGCCGCTGCCCGCCATGATGATCGCGCCCGAGCGGATTCGGGCGATCGCCTTGCTTTCCTCCGGGGTCTCGGTGAAGTGAATATTGTCCCGTCCGAACGGGTTCCGGCCCGCCGGCACGTCTTCCATGCTGTCGAAATGGCTTTCGAAAACCTTTGTCGCGCGGATGGCGAGCGGGGAATCCAGGAAGATCGGGGCCTCCGCGATCGCGCCGGAATCCATGAGGGCGCTCAGATCGAGCAGAAGTTCCTGCGTCCGCTCCACGGCGAAAGACGGGATCAGCAGGTTGCCGCCGTGGTCGAGGGCCGCCGTGACTTCGCGCGCCAGTTCCTGTCGGCGGCGCGCAACGGAAATATGCGGCCGCGGCCGGTCGCCATAGGTCGCCTCGCAGAACAAATAGTCCAGATCTTTGGGCCCTTCGGGATCTCGATGGAAGAGCTTGTTGTCGGGTCCGATATCGCCCGAGAACAGGAGACGCAGCGTCGGCTGTTGCCTTTTGCCCGTCTCGATCTCGAGCTCGACCAACGCGGAGCCCAGTATATGGCCGGCGTTCCAGAACCGGACGCGGATGCCGTCGCCGACGGTTTGCCAGCGATCGAACTCGACCGCGTGCACCTGGGACAGGCACACCTCCGCGTCCGCACGCGTATAGATCGGTGAGACGCTGGGCCGGCCACGCCGTGCGTTGCGGCGGTTCAGGCGCTGAACTTCGGTTTCCTGGATATAGCCGCTGTCCGGCAGCATGTAGGTGAGAAGATCGCGGGACCCGCCGGTGGCGAAAATCCGACCTTCGAATCCGGCTTTGGTGAGCTTCGGTAGAAGGCCGGAATGGTCGGTATGGGCATGGGTCAGCAGAACGAATTCTATTTGCCCCACATCGAACGGAAAAGACGCGTAGTTCAGCTCCCTAACAGTCTTCGTGCCTTGGAACAGACCGCAATCGACAAGAAATTGACCGCCCGGACAGGTAATCCAGTAGCAGGAGCCCGTCACGGTTCCGGCGGCGCCGCAAAATTGCACACGAACGCTCATGAATTTTTCTTCGCCGCCTTTCATGGGGAGACGCAGGGATTCGCAACGCCGGACTTGTATCACCTCCCGAACGGCCGGTCAGGTCCTGCTGAATTCGGGTGACGCCGGGCTTGATCGGCGCACGGTGCGGGATAGTGTTGCGGTGGTCCGAACGGGTGGCGAAGCGGGAAGCAGACATGACCTACATTCTCTATGGACACCGGAGGTCCGGGTCTCTGGCGGTGGAGATGGCGCTGGCGGAGATCGGGGCGGATTATGAAGTCCGCGACGTCGATCTGGAAGCCGAGGGTCAGCGGGACGCGGGCTACGCTTCGGTCAACCCGCAGCGCAAGCTGCCGGCGCTCGTGACCCCGGCGGGGGAGACGCTGACGGAGTCGGTGGCGATCCTCCTGACTCTCGATCGGCGTCATCCGGCGGCGGGACTTCTGCCCGAAGACGAGGCGGCGCGCGCGCAGGCGCTGCGCTGGCTGCTGTTCATCGCGACCGAGATCTATCCGGTGGTGGAGATCAACGACTATCCGGAGCGCTTCGCCCCCGTCCCGGAAACCGTGACCGCGCAGCGCGAGGTCGCCCGGTCCCTCTGGCGGATGCGGTGGCAGCTCGTCGAAGACGCGATCGCGGGCGACCCGTATCTGTTGCCGTCGGGCTTCTGCGTGACCGACCTCTATATCGCCGTGGTCAGCCGCTGGGCGCAGCAGGATGCGTGGCGGCGCGAGGCCCTGCCCAAGGTAGAGACGCTGACAGCGGCGGTGGCCGCGCGCCCGGCAACCGCCCCCGTCTGGTCCCGCCACCGCCCGGAGGAAACACCGGGCCGTTTCGGCTAGTCGCGCTAATTACGGGGACACAATACTTATCTCGCCGCCGAATTAAGTATTATGTCCCCTTAATAGAAGTGTTGTGTCCCCTTAATAGGGTGGCGGGTTACAGCGCGCGCACCATCAGGCTCGCCCCCATCAGGACCAGCATCGCCAGCAGGGCCAGGCGGAACCGGTCGGGGGAGAGGCGGTTGCGGATGCGCTCGCCCAACCGCACGCCGCCGAAGGCGAGCGCCACGCCGGCCACCGACAGGATCACCGCATCGGTCGTGAAGAGGCCCAGCCGGTTCAGCCCGAAGGCCATGATCAGGCTGGACAGGGTGAAGGAGCAGTTGATCGCCTGAATGAAGAGGTTGCGGTCGAGCTGCAGCGCCATCAGATAGGGCATCACTGGCATCACCTGGCTGCCGGTGATGCCGTTGAGCGCGCCGGTCAGGAACCCGCTCACCGGGCCGAGCGGCCGGGCCCAGCCCGCCGGCAACCGCATGTCCGGATTGAGGTAGGCGAACCCGCACCAGACCACCAGCACGGCGCCCAGGACCGCGCCGGCCGACGGCCCGTCGACCGAGGCCAGCGCCCAGAGGCCGAGCGCCAGACCCGGCACGGTGGCGGCCAGCATCGGCCAGAACCGCCTGACGGCCGTGCCGAACTGTCCGGCGCCGCGCATGACCACCAGG
>JAPPPC010000404.1:0-2321 GCA_028817685.1 Rhodospirillaceae bacterium | reverse complement strand
GATCAGCAGCGGCAGCGCTTCCTTCAACCCCACGGTCATCGCCAGGAAGGGCAGGCACATGGTGGAGAAGCCGAGCCCGGTGACCCCCTTCGCGGTCGCGGAAAACAGGAAAATCGCGAGGATGGCGCCGATCTGGGCGACGGAGTATTCGAAATCCATGCGGTCAGCCGGTGAGGCTTGTGTGCCGGCGCAGCCTAGTAGAACACATCGGGCGGATTGCCCAGCAGGATGCTGCCGACCGCCTCGAAATGGGCGTCGCGGGACTGGATCTGCTGCGACAAGGTGTGGATGTCGCGGAAGCGGCGCTCATAGGGACTGCCCGGGAAGATCGCGGTGACGCCGGCATTCTTGTAGAGCCAGTCCGCCGTTTCGATCGAACCCTGGATGGCGTTGGCGGTTGCCAGGCGCACCCGGCCGCGGTCGGGCACATCGATCGCCCGGTCGCGTGGGGCGCGGGCGGCGATCTCGCGCAGGACCTCCAGCAGATAGGCGCGGGCGCTGCCGATGCGCGCCTCGCCCTTGGCCACACCCGCCTGCACGCCGGCGCTCTCCGCCAGCCGCGACAGGCCGCGCGGCGTCTTCTCGGCCGCCAGTGCCGTGAAGGCCTCGAGCATGGCGCGCGCGATACCGAGCGCCACGCCGGCCACCCCGACCGCGTAGATCGCCTGCTGCGGGAAGGCGTAGAGCGATCCGGGCTCGCGGCTGTCGTCCGGATGTTCTCGTGTCCCGGTGAAGGCCTCGGGCACGAAGAGGTCGTCCAGCTCGTAGGTGTCCGACGCGGTGCCGCGCAGCCCGATCGTGTCCCAGGTGTCGATCAGTTTGGCCTGCGCCACCGGGAACAGCAGCGACAGCACCAGCGAGCGGCCGTCGGGATGCTTGCGCAGCGACCCGTCCGGCTCCTGCACGCGGCAATGCGCGCCCATCCAGGTGGCGTTGCGGCAGCCGCTAGCGAAGGACCAGCGGCCGCTGACCCGGTAGCCGCCCTCGACCGCCTTCGCGACGTGTTTGTCCGGCGGGCCCCAAGCGACCAGCGCGCGCGGATCGCCAAAGATCGTCTGTGCCGCCTCCGCCGGCATATGCGGGGCGAGCAGGGCAGCGCTGTTGGCGACGAACAGGTTCCAGCCGACCGAAGCGTCGTGCCGCGAGATTTCCTCGATGGTCAGCAGATAGGCGCCGGGGTCGATCTCGTCCCCATCGACCGAGCGCGGCAGCAGCATGCGGCACAGCCGGGCCTCGTGCAGCTTGTCGAGCAGGGCTTTGGGGATGCGCCGTGTGCGCTCGATCTCGTCGCCGGCGGCCGCGATGTCGCCGGCCAGCAGGCGCGCTTTCGCAAGTGGGGTGGGCAATTCTGCGGTATCCATGGCGAATAGCCTACATCTTCGCCATCACCTTGCGCGAGAAATCTTCGACCACCCGGTAGCGGTAATCCTGCGGCGGGATGAAGTTGATACCGTCGAGGCCCTGCTTCTCGAGGCCGCGCAATTGCTCGACGATCTCCTCCGGCTGCCCGGCGATGGCGAATTTGCGGATCATGTCCGGCGTCACGAAGTGCGCCTCCTCGGGGTCGAGATAGCTGTAATGGCTCGCATGCAGCGCCTGGTGGCGGGTCTCCGCCGCGCGCTTTTCGTGGAACGCCATGTACTCGTCCCAGATCGGCTTGACGTAGTCCGGCGGCTCGCAGCCCGTCTCCTTCACCAGCTCGACCGCGAAATGGACATTGACCATCACCGACGATCCGCACGCGGCGATGACCTTTTCGTCGCTCAGCGACTCGCCCGGCTCCAGCATCAGCAAGGTGACGAGGGCCGTGGTCTCGAATCCGTCCAGCGCGCGGCCGGCCCGGTCGGCGCCGCGCTGCACATTCGCCAGTGCCTCGGGAATG
Source organism: Rhodospirillaceae bacterium (assembly GCA_028817685.1). GTDB lineage: Bacteria > Pseudomonadota > Alphaproteobacteria > UBA8366. The sequence continues at coordinate 439 of JAPPPC010000404.1, read as the reverse complement.
GTGCCGCCGCGCGGGATGCCGGTGATCAGCCCATCGCCCAGCTCGCCCGCCAGCGCCTGCGCCCGCGGCCCGAAGCCGCCGACATGGATCGGGATGCGGTCTTCCACATTGACGTAATTGTACTGCAGGTTCTGGAAGCGGATCGGGTGGGTGACGCCGTTCAGGGTGAAGTCGACCTCTTCGCCGTCCAGCAACCCGCGCACCACCCGAATATGCTCACGGAATTCGGCCACCTTCATCGGCGGCTGGCCCATGGTGCGCATCGCCGTGTTGCCGGTGCCGACCCCCAGGAAGGTGCGGCCGGGTGCCAGCCGGTTGATCGTGGCGATGCCGTTCGCCGTCACCGGCGCCAGCCGCCGCCCGCCGCTCTCCAGCCCGGGGCGGAGGCGGAGCTTCTGCGTCTGCTAAGCCGACCGCGCCCTCACCGCCCAGCGGTGGG
>JAPPPC010000175.1 GCA_028817685.1 Rhodospirillaceae bacterium | reverse complement strand
GTAATGGCGGCCCCTCGCCCCGGGGCACACTGCCCTTCGGCTATGATGGGCTCCCCGACGCAGGGACGGTCGGCATCATCCTGCAAAGCGGCGGGCTTGGCATCGACACGATCCGACGCGGCAACAACCGTGGTTTGCGATTCAGCGGCGTCATAACGGTCGGCAACTGCGCCGATATCGGTGTCGCCGATTTGTTGCAGTTCTACCTGACGGATCGCGCGACCGAAGTCGTGGGGATGTATCTCGAGGGCGGCGACCGCCGCCTGTTCGAATTGCTGCGGGACCGCGACCCGGTCAAGCCCGTGGTGATCTTGAAAGGGGGGCGCAGCGCGCGGGGTGGCGCTGCGGCCGTCTCCCACACCGGCACGCTCGCGGGCGACGACCGGGTCTGGGACGCGCTGGCGCGTCAGACCGGCGTGGTCCTGGCCGACTCGTTGGACGAATTCATCGACAAGCTGCTCGCCCTGCAATGCCTGACGCCACGCACCGACCGACCGACGTCACGGGCGATGCTGATCGGCAATGGCGGCGGCACCAGCGTGTTGGGCGTCGATACCTTTGCGCGGTCCGGCATCGATGTGGTGCCGTTCTCGCAGGCGACCGTCGATCTGCTGAAGGGTATGGGGCTGGATGCCGGCGCGGCCTACGGCAATCCGGTGGATCTGCCGCAGCCGGTGCTGGTGGCGAATGAAGGGCGGGACACGGAACGGATTTTGCGCACCGCGCTGGAACGCGAGGCACCGGAGACCATCGTGCTGCATATCAACCTGGCGGTAGTCATGAGCCTCGCCGGCGGTGCGGCCGATGCGCTGACGCATCTTCTCGACGCGCTGGTCCGCGTGAAGCGGGACTTCCCGGGGCAGGCCCATTGCCTGCTCGTGCTGCGGTCCGACGGCAACGCGGCCTATGAGGAAACGCGGCTGCGCTTCCGGGGCCTGGCGCTCGCCCAGGGAATTCCCACCTACGACGAGCTGCCAGCCGCCGCGCGCGGCGTCTCGGCCATCGCCGCGCACGAACGTTACTTGACCCGGGGCCGTTTGGATTAGAGCGGTTCCCACTATTTTGGAATCGCGATAGGCCGCGACCGCGGCCCGCCGGCTGTCCGGCGCGCCCGCGCAGGCGCGGACCTATCGGTCCGCTGCTGTGAGCGAAACGATCTAATGTAGATGCACGGGGTCGAGCGCCGCGATCTTGTCGGGATTGCGGACAATGAAGATCGCTTCCGCATCACCGTCTTTGTCGAACGCGAAAGTCACCGCCGCGTCGGTGACACCGTGCAGCGTGAGGATAAATCCAGGCATGCCGTTTAGATCGGCCGGTAGCCATTCATGATCCGCCCAATAGCGGTATAGATCGATCGTCAGGAACGCTTCAACGGCCATACGCCCTTCGACCGGCTCCAGGATCGTCGTGACCTTGCCGCCGCCGTCAGCGCTGAGTTTCACGTCTTCGGTCAGCAGGGCTGTCAGGGCGGTGGCGCTGCCGGTCGTGACCGCGTGCTGGAAGGCGTTGAGCAGCATCTCCTGCCGCTGCCGCGGGGGCGCGTGCCGGCGTTCGCTTTGCCCCAGGCGCGTTTTCGCCCGCGACACCAGTTTGCGGCACGCGGTTTCCTGCAGCGCCAGCGTCTCGGCGATCTCCGGATAGTCCGTATCGAACACTTCACGCAGCAGATAAGCCACGCGTTCTTTTGGCGACAGCCGTTCGAGCATGAGCAGAAACGCCGTCGTCAGCGATTCCGCCCGCTCGATATCCCGCTCGGCTTCGGGGTTGATCGCCGTCTGGATCGGTTCGGGCAACCAGGCGCCGACATAGTCGATGCGCGTCCGGTGCGCTGCGCGGGAGAGGTCGAGGCAACGCCGTGTGCACACGGTGGTCAGCCAGGCGGCGGGGTTTTCAATGGCGGCATGGTCGCTGTCGAGCCACTTGATGTAGGTGTCCTGGACCGCGTCCTCGGCATCGGCCCGCGAACCGAGGATGCGGTAGGCAAGACCCAACAGGCGCGGCCGGGCCGCCTCGAACGGCCTTGCCGGTGCTGGACTGACTCGATCAGTGCCGCGAGACATTGATGCGATTCCACAAATTGATCATGGCGACGGTCGCGGTCAGAACGCCGATTTCGCGCTCGGAAAAATGCGCGCGCAGGTTCGCGCGCAACGCGCTGAGGTCTGTTTTGGGATGAAGGTCGGTCAGCGCTTCCGTCCAGGCCAATGCCGCGCGTTCGCGCGGATCGAAATCACTGACCTGATCCCAGACGAGAAGGCGGTCGAGCCGCCGGTTGGTTTCGCCATCCTCGCGGGCTTCACGCGTGTGCATTTTGACGCAGAATCCACAGCGATTGATCTGTGACGCGCGCAGCTGGACCAGATGGTGCAGGGTCCGGTCGAGCCCATTCTCGTCCATGACCGGATGGACTCCGGCCAGGGCGTTCAGGATTTCGGGAATCTCCTGTTCGTATCTCACGGCATTCGATTGCTTCATCGTCACTCTCCTCATGCGAAAAAATTTGGTTCCATGAGAGTGACGATCGAGCGGACAGGTTTGTGACCGTTAGCGCCTGTTGCTGCGTTGGGCAGGCCAGACCACCGGATGAAGCGGCGCGTTGAGGGCATCGCCGTCGGCATAGGTTTCACTTTGCAAATTGGCGTTCGGGCCGGGTCTGGTGTCGTAGCGGATATCGTCGCCGGTATAGCGGACCGTGTAGCCGCGCCGCCGCTGGTCGGCGCGGCGGTTGCCGCCGGCGCCATGCACGGTAAGGGCGTGAAAGACATAGGCATCGCCCGGCGCCAATTCCCAGCTGACGATATCGTAGTCGTCACGCGCCGCGTCGATGTCGGGGATCGGTTCATAGTCCGGATTGCGCTCGTAGTGGTCATGGGCCGTGGTGTCGCCGAAGCGCTCCGGCTGGAACCATTTGTCCCAGCGGTGCGACCCGCGAATGAACTCCAGCGCCCCGGTCTCCGCCGTTACCGGGTCCGGCGAAAACCAGAAGGACAGGACCTGACGACCGCGGATCGGCCAATAGGGTTGGTCGTTGTGCCAGCGGGTCGGATTCGGGGTGTCGCTTTCCTTAACGAAGAGCTGGTCGTACAGCAGATTGACCCGGTCGCTGCGCATCAGTTGCGCGGCGAGCGCCGGCAAATCGGAATTCAGGCAGAAGTCGTTGAATTCGGGGTCATTTTCCCAGATACGCAAATTGCCGTGAAACTTTCCCCTGCCGTCTTCAGTGTCGTAGCCATGGATGAACGGACCGGGTTCGGCGATGTCCCGGTCGATCGCCGAGGCGATGCGGTCAAGCCACCGGGGCGTGACGATGCCGCGCAGGACGATGACGCCGTCTGTCTCGAAAGCACCGATCTCTTTTTCGCTCAACGTTACGGTCATTTTTCTCCATCCCCTATCTCGGCGCGGCCAGGGCAACACGCACGGCTGGAAGCTGGCGCGGCTTCTACAATCCCTTTATAACCCGGTCTTCATCGATTTCAGCCCTTGGCTTCGCGCGGAAAGGATTCCCATGCGCAACCTCGACCTTCCCGGCCGCTCGCCGGTCCATGCCACGAACGGGATGGCGGCGACGTCGCACCCGCTCTCGACGATGACGGCGATCCGCATCCTGCAGGAGGGTGGCAACGCGATGGACGCGGCGGTCGCCGCCTGTGCGGTGCAATGCGTGGTCGAGCCGGGATCGACCGGCATCGGCGGCGATTGTTTCATGCTGTTCGCGCCGGGCAATGGCGGCGATATCAAGGCGTTCAACGGCTCGGGCCGGGCGCCGGCAGCGGCCAATGTCGAGTGGTATGTCGAGAATGGATACGACGCGATCGAACGCTTCACCCCGCACTCCGTCACCGTGCCGGGGGCGATCGACGCCTGGTCGACCCTGCTGAAGGATTTCGGGACGATGGGGCTCGACCGGCTGCTTCAGCCGGCGATCGAATTCGCGCGGGGCGGCTATCCGATCCACAGCCGCGTGTCGGTCGATTGGGAGACCGGCGCCGAGGCGACCCTGCGCCACAACCCCAATGCGGAACGGGTCATGCTGCCGGGCGGCAAGCCGCCGGCCGTGGGCACGATCCATCGTCAGCCGCAACTGGCCGATACGATGGAACTGATCGCCGAGAAGGGGCGGGACGCTTTCTATACCGGCCGTGTCGCGGAAGATATCGTCAACCACCTGCAAGAGCTTGGCGGGCTGCACACGCTGGAAGATTTCGCCGAGGCGAAGGGCGAATATGTCACGCCCATCAAGACCAACTATCGCGGCTACGATGTCTATGAATGTCCGCCGAACGGGCAGGGGATCATCGCGCTGGAGATGCTCAACATCCTGTCCGGCTACGATTTCTCCAACATGGACCCGGCATCGGCCGAGCGCTTTCATCTGTTGATCGAGGCGACGCGCGTCGCCTACCGCGACCGCGACGATGCGGTGGCCGATCCGGTCCAGGCACAGG
>JAPPPC010000291.1 GCA_028817685.1 Rhodospirillaceae bacterium | reverse complement strand
CACGCGCCTGTTCCTGGCGCAACACGCTATAAAATCCCATGGTCAATTGGCCGAGCTTCTCACTGAACAGACGATTTAGCTGCCGTGCGCCGATTCCCGACAGCAGCGCCAATTGCGGAAGCGTCAACGGATCCGCGATATGGTTCTCCATGGCCTCAATCGCGCGAACGACCGTCTGATTGGTCGTGCCGTAGCGCTCCGCGATACCTGCCCGCTGCGGCCCGCCGGACGGGCGGATTTCAGTATGCATATACCAGTCACTGACTTTCTGTGCGAGTTCGCCGCCGCAATGCTCCGTGATCAGCGCGTGCATCAGATCGAGCGGCGCGATGCCGCCGGCACAGGTGATGCGGTCGCGGTCGATGACATACAAGGTGCGCTCGACAAACAGGTTGGGCGAGGCTTCCGCCAACACAGCCGCATGTTCCCAATGGACGGTCATGCGGCGCCCTTCCATGACCCCGGCGGCGGCAAGGATCACAGGACCGCCCGAAACCCCAACCAAGATCACGCCACGGTTCGCCAAAAGACGCAGCCAATCGAAAACCCTTTCGTCTTGGAAGCGTGCAGGATCGCCGCCCGCGAACACGCACAGATAGTCTGGATTGCAATCGTCCGCCACGGCAACCGCACCTTCGACCGCCAGCCTGCCGGAACTCTCGGCACGCTGCCCCGGCACCGCGTAGTGGCGTACCTCATAAATCGTTCGGCCCGCCAATAGGTTGGCCGCCCGCAAGGGTTCGACGACGGCGGAATAGGACATCAGCGCAAAATCATCGATCAATAGACAGCCGACTTGGATCGGGCTGCCAATTGGCGAAATTTCTTCCATTTTACGAAAAAAACCGTCTTTTTCTTGACTGTCAAGGCAAGACGGCGTCACCGATCATGCGGAGGAACGAATCCTTCGAAAGGTGGCGTTGGATGAAGTACTCCGGATGGAAGGTCCTTCGGCAAGCACTCAGCGGCAACAAAGGTTGGGAGCCCGTATGGCGCGACCCGGCGCCTAAGCCCGCTTACGATATCATCGTGGTCGGCGGCGGCGGGCATGGGCTGGCGACAGCGTACTATCTGGCCAAGGAATACGGGCTGACCAACGTTGCCGTGCTCGAGAAGAGCTGGCTTGCCTCCGGCAATGCGGGCCGGAACACCACAATCATCCGTTCGAACTACCTGCTGCCGGGCAACGAACCGTTCTACGAACTCTCCATGAAATTGTGGGAAAACCTGGAACAGGATTTCAATTACAATGCGATGGTGTCGCAGCGCGGCGTCGTTAACCTCTACCACTCCGATCCGCAGCGCGACGCATTTGCCCGGCGCGGCAACGCCATGCATATGGCGGGCGCCGATGCGGTCCTGTTGGACGAACAGGGCATTCGCGAGCTGTGCCCGTTCCTCGATTTCGACAATGCGCGCTTTCCCGTCAAGGGCGGGTTGTGGCAACCACGGGGTGGCACGGCCCGTCACGATGCCGTCGCCTGGGGCTACGCACGCGGTGCGGACCAGCGCGGCGTCGATCTCATTCAGAATTGTGAGGTGACGGGGTTCCAGATCAAAAACGGCCGTTGTATCGGTGTGGAGACCGCGCGCGGGCCGATCGCCGCAAAGAAGGTTGCGGTCTGTGTCGCCGGCTCGTCGGGCCGTGTGATGGCGCAAGCCGGACTGCGCCTGCCGATCGAAAGTCATGTCCTGCAGGCCTTCGTCAGCGAAGGGCTGAAACCGATCATCCCCGGTGTCGTCACCTTCGGCGCCGGGCATTTCTACATCTCCCAATCGGACAAGGGCGGCCTGGTATTCGGTGGTGATATCGACGGCTACAACACCTACGCGCAGCGCGGCAATCTGCCGGTGGTGGAAGATGTCTGCGAAAGCGGTATGGCACTCATGCCGATGATCGGCCGCGCGCGGCTGCTACGTATGTGGGGCGGTGTGATGGATATGTCGATGGACGGGTCGCCCTTCATCGACAAGACCCCGGTGGACGGTCTCTATTTCAACGGCGGCTGGTGCTATGGCGGGTTCAAGGCGACGCCGGCTAGCGGTTTTTGCTACGCCCATCTGCTGGCCAAGGACGAACCGCATCCCGTGGCGACGGAACTCCGTCTCGACCGCTTCAAGCGCGGCCACATGATCGACGAAAAGGGCGCCGGCGCCCAACCGAACCTGCATTGAGGAGGGCGCGCAGATGATAATCAACCATCCGCTCCTGGGCCCGCGCGACGCTGCGGAGTTCGTCTATTTGGGCGACGCGTCTTTGATAGACCGGCCCGACTGGCAAAGCGATACCGCCGCAGACGATTTCTATGAATATCAATATCTGCGGGACAATCCGGCCGGAGAGACCCGCGAACTGTGGTTTCACGAGCAGGGGGACCGATCCTGGCTCGTGGTGACGCGCAACACGCTGACGCATGAGATCACGAAGGTTGAACTGGCCCGTGACGTCGCTCTGGCCGCGGGGCGCGACCGATGAGCCAGCCTTACAGGATAGTCGGCGGCCTTGTCGGCCGCGAGAACCCGGTCTCGTTTCGCTTCAACGGCAAGCGGTTCCAAGGATATCGAGGCGACACGCTCGCCGCCGCGCTGATCGCCAATGGCCAGCGTCTGGTCGGTCGTTCCTTCAAATACCACCGCCCGCGCGGCATTTTCAGCGCCGGCTCCGAAGAACCGAATGCGATGGTGCAACTTAGGAACGGCGCGCATCTGGAGCCGAATACGCGAGCCACGGTCACGGAGCTCTATAACGGCCTCGAAGCGACCAGCCAGAACCACCGCGGATCGCTCGAATTCGACTTGATGGCGGTCAACGATCTGCTGTCGCCGTTCCTGTCTGCCGGCTTCTACTACAAGACCTTCATGTGGCCGAAATCATTCTGGGAGAAGGTTTACGAACCAGCGATCCGCGCCTCCGCCGGGCTCGGCCGGCTCTCCGGCGAAGAGGACCCGGACAGCTACGACAAGGGATTTCTACACTGCGACGTTCTCGTGATCGGCAGCGGTCCCGCGGGACTTGCAGCCGCCCTCGCAGCCGGTCGCGCCGGCGCGCGGGTCATTCTGGCGGACGAGGATTTTCTGCTGGGCGGCCGCTTGAACGCCGAAACGCTGGCTGTCGAAGACATGTCGGGCGCCGGCTGGGCGGCACAGACCGCACAAGAACTTGCCGGTCTGCCGAACGTGCGGATGATGCCCCGCACGACCGTTTATGGGGCGTACGATCACGGAATCTACGGTGCGCTGGAGCGCCGGACCGACCATCTGGCCACGTCGGCAGGCAAGCCACGCCAGGTCCTGTGGCGGATTTATTCCAAGCGCGCGATCCTGTGCGCCGGCGCCACGGAGCGGCCCATCGCCTTCGGCAACAACGACCGGCCCGGGGTGATGCTGGCCGCCAGCGTCCGTGCCTATGTCAATCGCTGGGGCGCCACCCCCGGCAGGAGGGTCGCGGTCTTCACGTCCAATGACGATGGCTGGCGCACAGCACAGGACCTTTCGGCGAAGGGCATCGAGATCACCGCGGTGATCGACAGCCGTGACAAACCGGCTCTCGCTTCGGTGCCGGGCGCAGCGATCGTCATGGGCGGACGGGTCATAGATGTCGCAGGACGCAAAGGCGTGACGGCGATCAAACTGGCGAAGGGTCAGACTATCGAGACGGATTGTCTTGCAGTATCCGGCGGCTGGAATCCCAACGTCCATCTGACCTGCCATCAGCGCAGCTTCCCGAAATGGCGCGACGACATCGCGGCCTTTATTCCAGGCGACGAGATGCCTGTCGGCATGACCGTCGCCGGCGCCGCGAATGGCGCGTTAAGCCTGGGCGCCGCGCTGATACAAGGTACCGAGGCCGGGCACATAGCGGCGACGGATACCGGCCACACCGCCGCAGCCATCACGCCACCGCGGGCGGAGGACGAACCCCGCGACACCGCCGCCTTCTGGCATGTCGGCGAAAGCAAGGCGCGCGCCTGGCTCGATCTGCAGAACGATGTCACCGTCAAGGATGTTCGACAGGCCGGGGAAGAAGGGTTTCGCTCTGTCGAACATCTGAAGCGGTACACGACGCTGGGTATGGCCACCGACCAGGGCAAAACGGCCAATGTCGGCGCCCTCGCGATCATGGCCGAAGCGACGGGTAAATCGATTCCGGAGACGGGAACCACGATCTTCCGCCCGCCCTACACGCCGGTCGCGATTGGCGCGTTCGCCGGCCGGTCGCGCGGCAAGGCATTTCGCCCAACGCGCCTGACTCCAAGCCACAAATGGGCGGAAGAGCAGAAAGCGGTATTCGTCGATGCCGGCATGTGGCTGCGGGCGCAATGGTTTCCCCGGGCCGGCGAGACCCATTGGCGGCAATCGGTCGACCGCGAAGTCCTGCAGACCCGGGCCTCCGTCGGCGGCTGCGATGTCGCGACCTTGGGCAAGATCGACGTGCAAGGCCGCGATGCGGCGGAATTCCTACACCGCGTCTACGCGG
>JAPPPC010000077.1 GCA_028817685.1 Rhodospirillaceae bacterium | reverse complement strand
ATGCCAACCTGACGCCAATTCGTGCCGTCGCTGCCCAACACGGCTCTTACATCGCGCAACCAGCGCCCTTCACCCAGCAGGACTTCATCAAAAGACGCACGAATGCGGAGCGCCCGCCCTTTCTCGACCGCCACAGCATCGACATCGTCATCGTTATCAAGGAATGGTGACAAGTCGATCCGCTCACCGGTCAACTCGACATCGAACCCGCCATCCGCAGCGACATTGACACGGCCTTGCATGCTGTTCCCGGCGAATGCCAAATTTCGAAATTCGAGGGTGCGGAAATCCTTTAAATCAGGCGTTACTTCCACGCGTGCCGACAAGCGTAGGTCACCCGCTTCAACGCGCAAATCTTCCATCACCACGTCACCCGAAGGGGCCGTCGTCATGAATAAATAGAGGTTCCCGGGAACTTCGGAAGCCTTGCGCCAACGAAGGGTCGGAAAATCGAGCGCGACCTTTGTCAAATCGAGCTTCGCAACGGATTCGCTGCGACCACCGGCGAATATCGTATGCGTCAGCTCTCCGGCGAATTCGCCCGTCCCGACTGGAAGGTCGCCGATCCCTAATTTTCGGCGCGCCGTGTCGTCAACGATACCGCGCACCGTGAATCGCCGGTCAAACGCCGCCGCCGAGAAGTTTTCCTCCCAGTTGATCTTCAGGGGCACGCCGTTGAGCGCCGCATCGCCGGAAATTGTCATGCCGGCGCCGGTCAACTGCAGTTCCAGCGTGCCGTCGCGTACGGAGAGATCGAACGGCCCCTTATCCAATGCGACGTTGCGCAAGGTCGCACCGGTGGCAACAGCCACCTGTTCGATCTTCAAATCCTTCTGCAATGGAAAATTGAAAACAATCCGCGCGGCGGTCTGTCCGGAAATTTTACCGGCGTCCATGCCAAGGCCGGCAACAAAGCGAAGCGGCTCACTATCGAGAATCGAAAGCGCTGATTCCACCGGACCTCGAACAACGATATCGATATTAATTTTTTGGTCATCGCCATCGAGACCGGTGATGATTGCGCTACCTTCATCCAACCGCAGTTCATTTAGGCGGCCATCGGTGAACGCGATATCAAACCGCTTATCGGTAAAGGTCATATTTGCCGCGACGCCCTGCGCCGTGGGCAGCGGGGTGAGGTAGTTGACCTCCACACCGCGGACGCGAAGGGTGCCGTTCAACGACCCAATGACCGTCCTACTCGGGTCGGCGTCGGGAAAGCGTGCCACCACACTCATGGTCGCGTCGTCGACGTCGCCACGCCGAATATTCTTCAATACCCATTCTCGAGCGTCGATCGCGAGTTTCTTCGGCCAATAACGGCGAACGATCGCCATATTTATATCGGTAATCCCGCCGTCGAGCCGCAGGTTCAAATCCCGACCGACGCGGGTTACCGCGGCACGCGCGGTCACAGTCCCCTGCTTCAAGGATATTCCGGCTTCCTCGATCCGCATCTCGCGGAAACCGTCGGTCGCCTTCCCGCGCACACGCAATGAATTGACGGGAACCGGGTCAGCGTAGACTTCCGGCAAGCTAAGGGTCCCAGCCCCACCAGTCAGGTCGAAATCCAACGACATCAGATCGCCGTCAGTTGTGCCCACCAGGGTCAATTTCCCGTCTATGGGAACATCGGCCCGAAGGCGCTCTACAGGTTCTGGAATCGCGGCAGCAACCATTGGCCAACGGACGCCTTCGAATTCAATGCCAGCGGATATCCCATAGCCGTCGTCACCGATTGAAACCTCTCCCCGCGCCGCGGCGCCGTCGCCTGTCACATCGAAGCGAACCGTTCGGACGGCACCGTCGCTCATCATCCGGAACGCGACCGATCCATCGAGCTTCAAGCCCAATTCGGCGAACCGTTGCGCGACCGGTCGGATGGAACCACGCAGGAACGGTGTGGGATCCAGTTCGCGAAACCCGAATGTCGCATCGATGATGCCGGTCTCGGTCTCGTACGCGGCATTGGCGGTGACACGGCTTGGCTGCCCATCTAGTTCGAGATCGGCGTCGACGCTCGCGCTAATGCCGATAACGTTTCGCTCAAACGCGAGATCTGCGCGTGGTGCGTGCCAAATCTGTCGAAGTTGCCGATCGTCGAGGAACAGATCGGCTTCGATAATCGCGACGCGCTTCAGATATCCGAGCGGCCGAGACCGATCCGGTTCCGACATCAGTTCCGCAATCAGGCGCTCCAGAACCAGGTTCTCCGCACCGGGTTCGCTATCCGGCGCTTCACCAGACTTCGCGAAACCGATTGCGAAGGCGCCATCTACGTTGCGCACAACCGACACGCTGGGACGCACAATTTCAAAATAGGTCGGTGCGATTTTCGCGCGAAGCAACGCCCGCAGTGAAAGGCCCAGCGACACTTCGGGCACCTCGGCGATTACGCGGCGTTCAAGGTCCAGGACCCGAACATCGCGCACCCGTAGATCGGCGGCTCGCTGCCAACCAGCCCACTGCAGTTGGGTCTCTTCGATTTCGACGGCGATCGTACTGTCGGCCGGCGACAGGGCGTCCTCGATATAAGGTGTCAGGAATGTGAGCGGGATCGGGCCGCTCCATAGCCACCAGGCACCGGCAATCAGCAAAATAACGGAACCCGCTACCCGGCCGGCCAGGAATTCGAGAAAGATTTTTGTCGTGCGCCGGATCACCTTGCGCGCCGTTTCTTCAGTACATAAACCAATATAAACAGTTTAAGTGTTCTGCCTAGGGATAGCCCCCCTACGCGCGATCACAAACGGACGATTCATGCCTGAACTGACACTGCCTTTCGATCCGGTCACCCTGCCGGAAGCCAGCCAGCCCGAAAAGGCGGAGATCGGCATCGAGCGTTTGGTGGACCGTTACAAGAACGATACGGGGCAAAGCCCATTCATCGAAACGCTTATCGCCGACAGCGGCGGGCGCCGCCTGTTGAATAGCATATTCGGCAATAGCGGCTTCCTCGGACAATGCATCCTGCAGGATCCGGCGTTTCTTCAAGAACTCCTGGCAAAGGGCCCAGACGCGGCGTTTCAGGAAGTCCTCTTATCCCTGGAACCGTATCGTACCGCCGACGAAGGTCAGGATCAGATTATGTCGGTTCTGCGGGTGGCGCGCCGCCGCGTCGCCCTGCTGACCGCCATTGCCGACATCACCGCAATGTGGCCCCTGCACCGCGTCACCGGGAGCCTCTCAAAATTTGCGGACACGGCCACAAGCGTCGCAACGGCGCACCTGCTGCGCGGCGCCGCGGCGCAAGGCGCCTTGACGATACGCAATCCGGACGATCCCAATCTTGAGTCCGGCTATTTCGTTCTTGGGATGGGGAAGCTCGGGGCGGGTGAGCTCAACTATTCCAGCGATATCGATCTGATCGTCCTTTTCGACCCCGACAAAATCGTCACAGACGACGAGATGGGATTGCGACAGGTTTTCGTGCGCGCAACCCGCGCCCTGATGCGCATTTTCGACGAACGCACCACGGACGGGTACGTATTTCGGACCGACCTGCGGCTGCGTCCCGATCCGTCTGCCACGCCTCTGGCGATCTCGGTCAACGCCGCTTCGGAATATTATGAGAGTATGGGGCAGAATTGGGAACGCGCGGCGATGATCAAGGCGCGCCCCATCGGCGGCGACCTCGAGGCTGGCGACGACTTTCTGCAGAATTTGCGGCCCTACATCTGGCGCAAGCATCTCGACTTCGCCGCGATCGAAGACATCCACTCCATCAAACGGCAGATCACGGCGCATCGCGGCGGCGGCGAAATCGCGATCAACGGACACAATATCAAGCTTGGCCGCGGCGGCATTCGCGAGATCGAATTCTTCGCACAGACCCAGCAATTGATCTGGGGTGGGCGCGACCCGTCACTGCGCATGCCGGGAACCTGTGCGGCGCTGATCGGGCTGGCCACCGCAGGCCGCACCACCGACGCGGTCGCGAGCGAGATGATCGCCGCGTACGAGTTCCTCCGCCGGGTCGAACACCGATTGCAGATGATCGACGACAAACAGACGCATTCCCTGCCGAATGAGGACGCGGAAATCGATCGGCTCGCCACCTTCCTGGGATATCCGGACGGCGGAAGGTTCCGAAAAGACCTGCTCCTGCATTTGGGCCGCGTGGAACGCCATTACGCCAACCTGTTCGAAGATTCCGCGGATCTAGGCGGCGGCGGCGCGCTGGTATTCACCGGTGGCGACGATCATCCGGAAACCGTGCGCAATCTCGAGGAGATGGGATTCAGCGACGGCCGAACGGTTTCCGGCATCATCCGTACCTGGCACCACGGCCGGTATCGGGCCACGCGCTCCGAGCGCTCCCGGCAATTGCTCACCGAGCTGACGCCGGGTCTGCTGACCGCGCTGTCGCGCACCGCCGAACCCAGCACCGCATTGCTTGGCTTCGACACGTTCTTGAAAACGCTTCCGGCCGGCGTTCAGATCTTCTCGCTGTTCGCCGCCAATCCGCCGCTGCTCGAGCTGGTGGCGG
>JAPPPC010000589.1 GCA_028817685.1 Rhodospirillaceae bacterium | reverse complement strand
ATTCGTTTCTGATGCCCCAGGGCGGCGCCGGTGCGCGCGGTGACCAGATTGCCGCTCTGTCCGTGATCCGCCACGACATGTTGACGGATTCGGCCCTCTCGAACCTGCTGGATGAGGCCGCAGAGGATAACGGGCTGGATGGTTGGCAGGCGGCAAACCTACGGGAAATGCGGCGCAAATGGGTACATGCCACAGCCGTCCCCGCCGACCTGGTCGAAGCCATTTCGAAGGCGTCCAACGCGTGCGAGACGGTGTGGCGCTCGGCACGACGCGATTCAGACTTCGCGTCGGTGTTACCGGCGTTCGCGGAAGTTCTGACGCTGACGCAGCGGATGGGCGAAGCGAAGGCGGCGGCGTTTGGGTGTTCTCTTTATGACGCGCTGCTCGATGCCTATGAGCCCGGGGGGCGCAGTGCCGAAATCGATCCGATCTTTGACAGCTACGCGCGATTCCTGCCGGATTTCCTGGAAGATGTGTTGACCCGTCAGACCGCGCGCCCCGCTCCGCGATTACCCGACGGACCGTTTCCGATTGCCGCACAGCGAACGCTGGCGCGGCGGCTGGCGGAGACAGTCGGGCTCGACTTTGAATCGGCGCGGCTCGATGAAAGCTTGCATCCGTTCACCGGGGGCATCCCGGAAGATAGCCGGATAACGACCCGATACGACGAAAGCGACTTTACGCAGGCGCTGATGGGCGTTCTGCACGAGACCGGCCATGCCATGTATGAGCGCGCCCGGCCCGCTGCCTGGCGGCGCCAGCCGGTCGGCGAGGCGCGCGGCATGACGATACATGAGAGCCAGTCGCTGCTCGTCGAAATGCAGGTCTGCCGGTCACGCGGTTTCCTGGGGTGGGCGGCACCCATCATGCGCGATGCCTTTGGCGGAGAAGGGGACACGTGGCAGGCGGGAAATCTCTATCGCCTTGCCATACAGGTGAGCCGCGGCTTCATCCGGGTCGACGCCGATGAAGTAACATACCCGGCGCACGTCATTCTGCGCTACCGGCTCGAAAAAGCGATGCTGGCTGGCGATCTGCCTATTTCCGACCTGCCGACGGCGTGGAACGCGGGCATGCGGGACCTGCTCGGCACCGCGCCGCCGGACGACAGGCTTGGCTGTTTGCAGGATATTCACTGGTATGACGGCGCCTGGGGGTATTTCCCGACCTACACCTTGGGTGCGATGGCGGCGGCACAGATCTACGCGGCCGCGACCGCGGCGGTTCCCGCTATTCCGGACGCCATCGCGGCCGGTACCTTCGCGCCTCTGATGGCCTGGCTCGCCGAGAATGTCCACGGCAAGGGTTCGCTGCTATCGACGGCAGCGTTGATCGAAACCGCCACCGGCAAGCCGCTTGACGATACCGCTTTCAAGGCCCATTTGCGGGCCCGCTATCTCGGCGACTGATTTGGTGACCGGCGTGCCAGGCAGTAGGCTTGGCCGGTATATCAAAGGTGGAGGAAGCAGGATGAAAGCGGGCTTTATCGGCACCGGCAGCATGGGATTGCCGCTCGCCGCCAATATCTTGAAACAGGAAAACGCGCTCGTCGCCTACGACATCAATCCGGAGGCGACGAAGTCCCTGGCCGAGAAGCAGGCGCGCATCGTCGACTCGCCGGTCGCGGTGGCCGACGAATCCGATATCGTTTTCGCCTGCATGCCCAGCATCGACAGCTTTCACGCGGTGGTCACCGCGGAAGACGGGATCATCCATGGCAAGCAGATGAAGACCTTCGTCAATCTCGGCACGATGGGCACGGAAGCCCTGGCCGAGATCGAGGCGACCTTGGGCGAAAAGGGCGTGCCGACCTTGGACTCGCCGATCACGGGGGGCGTGCAACGTGCCTGGGAGGGCGATATCACGGTCATCTCCTCCGGCCCGAAAGAGGTGTTCTCGCAGGCCGAACCCTACCTCAAATCCTTCGCCCGCGACATCCACTATGTCGGCGAGAAGGTGGGCCAGGCGCAGATCACCAAGGTCTGCAATAATATCATGTCCTTTACCAATCTCGTCGTTGGCCTCGAGGCACTGACGATGGCGGCCAAGGGTGGGGTCGATCCGGAGAAAGTTCTGGCGGTGATCAATTCCGGCTCGGGACAAAACAGCGCGACCTTGTCGAAAATCCCCAACTTCGTGATGAACCGGAAGTTCAACATGGAAGCGCCGATGTACATCACCGCCAAAGACGCGATGCTGTGGCGCATGGAGGCGGAACGGCTGGAGGTACCGCAAAATGTCGCCGGCGCGACCTATCACACCATGCAGCAGGCGCTGGCCATGGGGCTGCGCGAAGGCGATATGAGCGAGATCGTTAAGGTGATCGAGCGGGCGGCCGATTTCGAGCTGCCGAAGACCCGGGACTGAGGGGGGAACGATGACACAATTCGTACTGGTGCACGGTTCTTTCCAGGGTGGTTGGATCTGGCAGCCGACAGCGGCGTTTCTGCGAGCTGCGGGCCACGATGTCCTCGTGCCGACCCTGGACGGGTGCGCCGAGCGTAAAGTTAATCTGCGGCCCGGGCTGTCGGTTACGTTGGCCGCGGAAGAGCTGGCCGAAGCGCTATTCTATGAGGATCTGCAAGACATCGTTCTGGTCGGTACCAGCTCTGGCGGTCTGGTCGTGGAAAAGACCGCAGCGTTGGCCCGTGACCGTATCCAGCGTTTGGTATTTCTCGACGCGCTGGTCCCTCAACCGGGTGAGAGCGTGAAGGATATCGTCGAGCGGCCGCCGGGGACACCGCCCTACGAGATGACCGAATTCACCCGCGGCCCGACCCGCGAACAGCTTGAGACCGGCCTGTTCGGCGAGTTGAGCGGCGAGTTGAAGGACTGGGCCTTGGCGCGGGCGACACCGCACCCGATTGGCCTGTCCGATCAGCAGCCGGGCGAGTTGGACGATTTCTGGGAACAGTCCTGGGACGCGACGGTAATCTATTGCACCGCAAGCGCCAATCCACCGGAATCGCACCAGCGTCGTACCGCTGATCGGTTGAATGCGGAGTGGGTTGAGATGGAAGCGGGACACTACCCGATGCTCACCCATCCGAAAGAGACGGCGCGACTGCTGCAAGGCTAGCGAAATCACGGCTTTACCGGCCGTGTGCGGCCTTGCTTGGGCGCAGTGGTGTAGATAGTCTACCGCCCCTCAAAACAAGCTCGAGGACAGCGATTTGCGTTACATCAGTACGCGCGGGCAGGCCCCGGTGCTCGAATTCGACGATGTGCTGCTTGCCGGGCTGGCCCGGGATGGCGGACTCTATCTGCCAGAATCATGGCCGCGGTTGAGCGCCGACGAAATCCGTTCTCTGCGCGGTCTGTCGTATCCGGAATTGGCGATGCGGATCGTGGCGCCGTTCGTCGGCGGTAAGATCGAAGATGCGGCCTTGGCCGATATCTTGACCGAGGCCTATGCGGGGTTCGAGCATGATGCTGTCGCGCCTTTGGTCCAGCTCGATGCCAATCTCTGGACCATGGAACTTTTCCACGGACCGACGCTCGCCTTCAAGGATTTTGCGATGCAGTTTCTCGGCCGCGCCTTCGATCACGTGCTGGGACGGCGCGGCGAGCGGGTGACAATCGTCGGTGCCACATCCGGCGATACCGGTTCCGCAGCGTTCGAGGCGTGCCGCGACAAGGAGGCGATAGACATCTTCTTCCTTTACCCGAACGGACGGGTCTCGGAGGTGCAGCGTCGCCAGATGACGACGGTCGGTTCGGCGAATGTCCACGCGATTGCGATCGAAGGCACATTCGACGATTGCCAGGATCTCGTAAAGGCGATGTTCAACGACACCGCCTTCCGGGACGAGATGCGCCTGTCGGCGGCGAACTCAATCAACTGGGCGCGGGTGATGGCCCAGATCGTCTACTATTTCCACGCCGCAGTGTCGCTCGGCGGCCCCGACCGCCCAGTCTTCTTCGCCGTGCCGACCGGCAATTTCGGCAATGTCTATGCAGGCTACGCAGCGCGTGCCATGGGATTGCCGATCGACCGGTTCATCGTCGGCTCCAACGTCAACGACATCCTGCCGCGCTTTTTCGACAGCGGCACCTTGGAAATGGCGGAAGTCGCGCCGACGATCTCGCCGAGCATGGATATCCAGGTTTCCAGCAACTTCGAGCGCTTTCTGTTCGAGTTGTATGAGAGAGATGGCGGGGTGGTTTCGCAGAACGTAACGGAATTCCGTAAAACCGGTAAATTGTCAGTTGGAAACAATTTGTGGGAGAGTTCGCGCGAGACCTTCGACGGTTTCCGGCTCGACGATACAGAAACTAAGGCGGTAATAGGCCAGGTGCACGCGGCGAATGGTTACCTGCTTGACCCGCACAGCGCCATCGGCGTCGCTGCCGCCCAAGCCAAGACAAGCGATCCCGCAACGCCCATCGTCTCGCTCGCCACCGCGCATCCGGCGAAATTCGCCGACGCCGGCGAGGAAGCTTCAGGCATCCGGCCTCCGCTGCCGCCGGCACTCGCCGATTTGCATGACCGGCCGGAGCGTATGAC
>JAPPPC010000484.1 GCA_028817685.1 Rhodospirillaceae bacterium | reverse complement strand
TTTCGCGGCGCATCGTGGGCGCTCGGTGGATGGGCGCAGTCGCACTTTTAGGGCTGGTTTCGGCGTGTTCGCTGGAACTGCCCGGCACAGGCGCACCGCCACGCATGTATGTCCTGACACCGAAGAGTACGTTTTCGGACACGCTTCCGAGTGTCGACTGGCAACTGCTTGTGGAGGTTCCGCAAGCACAGGCGGGCATTAATACGGCGCGTATTGCGTTGCGCGATAGCCCGATTGAGATGCGTTATTTCGAACTGTCGAACTGGACCGACCTGGCGCCGAGAATGATTCAAACGCTAATCGTTGAATCGTTTGAGAATTCAGATCGGATTGTCGCCGTCGGTCGCGAGGCGATCGGCCTGCGCGCCGATTATGTTCTCAAGACTGAGCTGCGAGAGTTTCAGGCCGAATTCGCGCAACGGCTGCCGGACAGCAACGAAGGTGGCATCGGCAACGTCGCACCGCCGACAATCCGGGTCCGTATCAATGCCAAGCTCATCAAGATGCCGCGCCGGTCGATCGTTGCCTCGAAGAATTTTGAATATTTGATCGAAGCCAAGGAAAATTCCATGGCGGAGATCATTGGCGCTTTCGACACGGCGTTGGGCAAGACGATGCGCCGAATGGTCGAGTGGACCTTAACTATCGGCGAGAAAAACGACGATCCTCGCGATAAGGCTGCCCGCCGGCGTCAGTAATCCACCCTAAAGAGAGAGCTCATGAGCCACGTATTTCACCGCAACGCGCGCGCTGTGCCGCCGGTCGCCTCCCATGGCGACGGCATTTTTGTCGTCGATACGGAAGGCAATCGTTATCTGGACGCTTCCGGTGGGGCCGCCGTCTCGTGTCTCGGCCACAGCCATCCGAAGGTCACTCAGGCGATCAAGGACCAGGTCGACAAGCTGGCCTTCACCCATACCGGATTCTTCACCAGCCAGGCGATGGAAGATTTGGCCGACAAGATGATCGCGTCGGCACCGGAAGGGTTCGCATCAGTCTATTTCGTATCCGGCGGTTCGGAGGCGATGGAAGCGGCGCTGAAGCTGGCTCGGCAATATGCGGTCGAAAAAGGCGAACCGGAGCGGCGCCACTTCATTACGCGGCGGCAGAGCTATCACGGCAACACGCTGGGAGCGCTTTCGGCCGGCGGCAATATGTGGCGGCGGGAAATGTTCGAGCCGATCCTGCTCGATACTCAAATGATCGCCCCGTGCTACGCCTATCGCGAACAGCGCGATGACGAAACCGAAGCGGAGTACGGGCAACGCGTCGCCAACGAGTTGGAGACCAAACTGCTTGAACTTGGGCCCGAAACCGTCATGGCGTTCCTGGCCGAACCCGTGGTGGGCGCGACGGCGGGGGCGGTGCCGGCGGTACCCGGCTATTTCAAGCGAGTCCGCGAAATTTGCGACCAATATGGTGTGCTGCTGATCTTCGATGAAGTGATGTGCGGCATGGGCCGCACCGGTACGCTGTACGCTTGCGAGCAGGAGGGCGTAACGCCCGACATTTTGATCTGCGCCAAGGGGCTGGGCGCGGGATATCCGCCGCTCGGAGCGGCGCTGGCGCCGGAGACGGTCTATGGCGCGATCCGCGATGGCGCGGGATTTTTCCAGCACGGCCATACCTATATGGGGCATCCGGTCGCTTGCGCGGCGGCCCTTGCCGTGCAGACGGTGATCGAGGAAGACGGGCTGCTCGCCAATGTTCGCGCCATGGGCGACAAACTGCACGATTCTTTGCAGGAGCGTTTCGGCAATCACCATCATGTGGGCGATATTCGCGGCCGGGGATTGTTCCGGGCGATCGAACTGGTCGCAGACCGGGCGACCAAGGCGCCGTTCGACCCCAGCCTCAAGCTGCATGCGAAAATAAAGGCGGAGGCGATGGCGCGCGGGATGATGTGCTATCCGATGGGGGGGACGATCGACGGCCAGCGCGGCGATCATGTGCTGTTGGCACCGCCTTTCATCATCGATGAGTCGCACGTGGCGGATATTACCAGCCGGCTGGGCGAAGCAGTCGACGCTGCCCTGGCATCGATACCCGATTAGACCGCCAGACGGTTGCGTGGTGGCGCCGGATACCCGCGACTAATGCATTGACATTGAAACAGAACTGCTTTTACGTGTTGCCCTGATACGGTCCTTTAAAAGGCCGGTCGATCAGGGGGATTATGCATGGCCATTTGTGGGTCAGCGGCATGTCTACAATTGTCCGGAAACGCCGCGCGGCGCGACCGTCGATTCCCTCTTTTTCATTTCAAACCTTTTGGTGTGTTGGCTTGCCTGCCCGGCGGCAGTATTTGCCGGAATTGGCTGACAAGCAGCTCTGACCGTGAGGAACAGGCGTAAAGGAGACATTCTATGTCCATCAAGAAAGTGTTGTTAGCGACGGCAGCGGCTGCTGCCGTTTCGCTCGTGGCCGTGCCGGCCAGTGCGGAAAAATTCATCACCATCGGGACCGGCGGCCAGACCGGCGTCTACTAACAGGTCGGCGGTGCGATTTGTAAGTTGGTGAACCGCGGTACCAAGAAACATGGGATTAAATGCACCCACACGACGGGCGGTTCGACCAAGAACATCAACGGCATCCGCGCGGGCAATCTGGATATGGGCGTTGCCCAGTCGGATTGGCAGTATCACGCTTATAACGGGACCGCGCCGAAGCAGTTCCCGGACGGTGCGTTCAAGGAATTGCGGGCGGTCTTCTCGGTGCATCCCGAGCCGTTCACCGTCGTGGCGCGGGCTGATTCCGGCATCAAGAGCTTCGATGACCTGAAAGGCAAGCGCGTCAATGTCGGCAATCCCGGTTCCGGCCAGCGCGGCACCATGGAAGTCGTCATGGAGAAAATGGGCTGGAAGATGAGCGACTTTGCGCTCGCCTCCGAGCTGAAATCTTCCGAACAGTCGGCCGCTTTGTGCGACGGTAAGGTCGATGCGATTGTCTTCACGGTCGGCCACCCGAATGGATCGATCAAGGAAGCGACCACCTCCTGCGACTCGCGTATCGTCAACGCCAACAATTCGGTCATCAAGAAGCTGGCGGCGGACAACGACTATTACGCGATGGCGACGATTCCCGGCGGCATGTACAAGGGCACCGATAGCGATGTCGAGACCTTTGGCGTCGGCGCGACCTTCGTATCGTCCTCCAAGACGGACGCGGATACGGTCTATCAGATCGTCAAAGCGGTCTTCGACAATATGAAGCGGTTCCGCAAGATGCATCCGGCGTTCGGGCATCTCGAAGAATCGAAGATGATCGTCAACAACCTTTCGGCGCCGCTGCATGATGGCGCGCTGCGGTACTACAAGGAAAAGGGCTGGAAATAACACCGGCCACGGGCGGGAGCGAAAACGCTTCCGCCCAATTTTTTTGGACGTTTGCGAAGACTCGCAGCTGGAGTTCGGCGGGTGGCGTGGCGCGAGTGACGGTTCAAGGGGGAAGGTGCGATGAGCAACTCGGAAAGCGGCAATACGGAGTTAAGCGCGCAAGAGCTCGACGATCTGGTCGCGGCGACGGATACCGGGGGCCGGACGCCCGATAGCCGTTTTGTCATGCTCCTGCTTTCCGGGTTGGCGCTGGCCTGGGCGGTTTGGCAGGTCTGGATTGCATCGCCCATTCCCTATCAAATCGGCTGGGGCGTGTTCTCCAGCAAGGAAGCGCGGCCTATTCATCTGGCCTTCGCGATCTTCTTGGCCTTTTTGGCCTATCCGGCGATGAAGACGTCGCCACGTCATGCCGTCCCATTCCTCGATTGGATCATGGCTATCCTGGGGACGCTCTGCACGATTTATCTGTTCGCCTTTGATTCCGCGTTGAGCGATGCGCTGTTCGGCACGCGGCTCTCGGATCGCCCCGGCAATCCGAACACGATGGATATCGTCGTCGCCTGCGTCGGTATGGTTCTGCTCATGGAAGCGACCCGCCGCGCGCTGGGTCCGCCCTTGATGATCGTCGCGATCTTCTTCCTCGGATATACGTTCCTGGGTCCGTACGCGCCTGGTTTCCTGGCCTGGAAAGGCGCCAGCTTCGGCGCCGTGGCGGACCATCAGTGGCTCTCTTCGGAAGGTGTCTACGGTATTGCCCTGGGTGTCTCGACCGATCTGGTGTTTCTCTTCGTCCTGTTCGGCGCACTGCTCGATAAGGCGGGCGCTGGCAATTATTTCATCAAGGTTGCCTTCTCCTTGATGGGTCACATGCGGGGCGGTCCGGCCAAGGCGGCTGTCGTGGCCTCGGGCATGACCGGACTGATCTCCGGCTCGTCGATTGCCAATGTGGTGACCACGGGCACCTTCACGATTCCGATGATGAAACGTGTCGGCTTCTCTTCGGAAAAGAGCGGCGCAGTCGAAGTTGCGTCATCGGTAAACGGGCAGATCATGCCGCCCGTCATGGGCGCGGCCGCCTTCCTGATGGTCGAATATGTCGGCATTTCCTATTTCGAAGTGGTCAAGCATGCCTTCGTGCCCGCGATCATCTCCTACATCGCGCTGGTCTATAT
>JAPPPC010000204.1 GCA_028817685.1 Rhodospirillaceae bacterium | reverse complement strand
TTTCACGCTGCATATAAAATAAATAAAATACTGTTTAATAATACCCATTAGTTTATACACATTTTTATTTAAATAATAAAAATTTAATACATTTGACTTTCGCGTTTTTTATGATTTATTCCGTGTTTATATTTTACTATCACAGTATAAAAAATGTCAGCGGCGGAATATGCAGACTGAACACTTCGAAAACCTGAAGGCGATTGCCAACAGCGCGCAGCTCCCGGATAGCGGCGATTTGGTAACTATGCTGGGAAACGCATGTTTGGCGCCGGATAGAAGGCTTGGCCAATCGGAAACAACGCTGCTCGGCGATATCCTGCACCAGCTGATCCGCGACGTAGAAATGCCGGTACGTCAGGCGCTGGCGGAGCAGCTCTCCGAGCGAAACGACGCACCGCAAGACCTCATTACGGTCCTCGCCGAAGACGTCATCGACGTCGCCTACCCCATCCTGCAAAACAGCCCGATCCTGCAGGATCAAGACCTCATCGGGGTCGTTCAACGGCACGCCCGGCAGCACGCCATTGCGGTGTCGCGGCGTGAGACGGTTTCCGAGGCGGTGAGCTCCGCCCTGGTGGACACTGGCGACGCCAATGTCGTCGTATCTCTGTTGCAGAATGACGGCGCCCAGCTCTCGCCCGAAACCATGAACTCCCTGGTGTCCGATTCCGAATCAATCGAAGCGTACCGGGCACCGCTTCTTGGGCGTAAGGATCTCGATCTCGATATGGCGATGCGCATGGCGGACTGGGTCGGCGATTCGTTGCGCCAATACATCGTGGAGCGCTTTAACGTCGACCCGCAGAAATTGGACAAGGCGGTCTCGGATGCGGTTTTGGAAGCCATCGACAGCGACATTTTCGAGAACAAGACGCACAAACCGACCCTGGATATCGAAGGTGAGGAACCGGGACCGCGCCTGCTGCACGCACTGACGCATGACAACTTGACGCTGTTCAAACAGACGTTCGAAGGGCTGTGCGAGGTCAACTCCGAATGGGCGGAAAACTCGCTTTACTGTTCCGGCGAAGCCCTGGCGATCGCCTCGCGGGCGATCGGCCTCAATCAAGAAACGTATGCACGCATATTATGTCATTTGCACAGCAACGAGATTTTCGCAGATTTTCAGGCGTCCGAGCACGGGCAGCGAATGATGCAATACTTTGACTCGATCCAGGCGGACAACGCCCAGAGGGTGCTAAACGGGTGGCGCGCAACCGCGGCCTAGCGCCGCATAACGCTGCAATCCGCCAATTTTACGATCCGACGGCTAGCCCCGCCGCCCTCCCGCGCGCTAAGGTGTCGCGCAAATCACGGTCATCGCAGGGAGGGGTCCGATGGACTTCGAATTTTCCGAACGGACAAAAGAACTTCAGCTTCGCGTCCAGGCTTTCATGGACGAAAATGTCTATCCGAACGAAAGCACCTATGCCGAACAGGTAGCCGGCGGCGAGACCCGCTGGGCGCCGGTTCCCATACTCGAGGAACTGAAAGCGAAGGCGAAGGAGGAAGGTCTCTGGAACCTGTTCCTGCCGGAAAGCGATTTGGGCGCCGGGCTGACCAATATGGAATACGCGCCGCTCTGCGAGATCATGGGCCGCGTGAACTGGGCACCGGAAGTGTTCAACTGCTCCGCGCCGGACACCGGCAACATGGAGACCCTGGTCCGCTACGCCTCGGAGGAAAATCAGCGCAAGTGGCTCGACCCGCTGCTGGAGGGTGAAATCCGCTCCGCCTTCGCGATGACAGAACCGAGGGTCGCATCCTCCGACGCCACCAATATCGAGACCCGCATCGAGCGCGACGGCGACGAATACGTCATCAACGGCCGCAAATGGTGGACTTCCGGCATCGGCGACCCGCGTTGCAAGATCCTGATCGTCATGGGCAAGACCGATCCGGACGCCCCCACCTACAACCAGCAATCCATGATCCTGGTACCGCGCGACACGCCGGGTATCAAGGTGCACCGGATGCTGAACGTTATGGGCTTCGACGATGCGCCGCACGGCCATGGCGAGGTCGAGTTCGACAATGTCCGCGTACCGGCCGACAACATGCTGCTGGGCGAAGGCCGCGGCTTCGAGATCGCGCAAGGGCGCCTCGGCCCGGGCCGCATCCATCACTGCATGCGCATCGTCGGCGTCGCCGAGCGTGCGCTCGACCTGATGTGCAAGCGCGCCATGGAACGGGTCACCTGGGGCGTCACCCTGGCCGACCGCGGCGTGACGCAGGAGCGCATCGCCAACGCGCGGATCGAAATCGAGATGTGCCGACTGCTAACCCTGAAGGCCGCCTATATGATGGATACGGTGGGCAACAAGGAAGCGCGCCAGGAAATCGCGATGATCAAGGTCGCCGCCCCGAACATGGCGCTGAAGATCATCGACGACGCGATGCAGGCGCATGGCGGCGGCGCCATGAGCCAGGAGTTCCCGCTGTCCTTCATGTGGTCGCGGATGCGCGCGCTGCGCTTCGCCGACGGCCCGGACGAAGTGCATCGCCAGCAGATCGCGCGCCTGGAACTACGCCGGCACAATTACAAATCGAAAGCGGCCCGTATCGCGGGATAATACCCGCCCCACTTACGGCGAGCATTTGCAAACACGGCCGGGACGGCACATCCGTCCCGGCTTTCTTTTTTCCAAAATCCAGAAACGTTAACGCCGCCGCTTCAGAACATCCGGCGCGCTGACCATCCACGGGTGTTTGCAGGTTTTGACCGCAAACAGCTCACGCCTTGCGCACGTTGAACGGGTTGCGGCTCACGAGCCGCCAATCGCCGCCGCGGTTCACGACCGTGAAGATCGCGTCGTAGCTCTGCATTAATTCTCCGTCAGCGTAGTAGCGCGCCGCTTTGATGAGGAACGCGACCTTGTTTTCATCGCGGATGATTACCTCATGGGCCAACAGCTTATTCGTGCTACCCACCCATTCGGGGTTGGTCTCCTCCCAGCCGTCGCTGCGGTATTCCGGGACATCCGCGTCCGAGAGATAGATCGGCGGCAAGGCCGGCCCGACCTCGACCTGATGCAACGGCAGATGGATCGTATCGCGGAACTTCTTCAGCTTGAGCGAGCCGCTGGCATCGATCGCGTCCTGCAGGGCCTCTTCCGGGGTCGCGGCCATTCCTTGCTCCTCATATTCATGTCGTTGCGCCGGGGAAATCAGCGGAAGGCGAATTCCTTGTAGCCGCCCTCCGCGACCTGCCGGCCGCGTTTCCGATAGCGGAACACGCCGCCGTTATAGCCCAGCACTCGCGGTTTATCGCGACCGGGAACATTCTGATTCACGCCGGTCTGCCAGGAGCCGATCTTGCTCGACAGCAGGATCTTGGAGACCTTCTCGACCGCCTCGCCCCATTCCTCGACCGCCTCGGGACGCGGTTCGGAACGGGTGTAGCCGTTTTCCCGCATGAATTTGATCATGTCGGTGATCCAGTCGACGATCTCCTCGATATTGCGCGGGATGTTGCCGCGCGCCGTGTGCGGCCCCAGCACCATGAACATGTTGGGATAGCCTTCCGTCTGTACGCCCAACATGGTGCGCGGCGTATCGACCCATTCCTCCTTCAAGCTCCGCCCGCCCGAACCGCGGATGTCGATCCGGTCGTAGGGGCCCGTCACCCCGTCGAAGCCGGTGGCGTAGATCATGAAGTCGAACTCGAAATCCCGGTCGCTGGTGCGGATGCCTTTCTTGGTGATGCGCTCGATCGGCGTCTCGCTGATATCGATCAGCTCGACATTGTCCTGGTTGTAGACTTCGAAATAGCCGCTCTCGAGCGGCACCCGGCGCATACCGAAACCGTGGTCCTTGGGGATCAGCTTCTCGGCGACCTTGGGGTCCTTCACCCGCTGGCGGATCTTCTTGGCGACGAATTCGCTGGCCAGCCGGTTGGCTTCTTCGTCAATCACCATATCGCGGAAATTGCCCATCCAAATACCGAAACCGGGCTCGGAATAGAGCTTCTCCCAGAATTCCTCGCGTTCCTCCGGTGGCGTCTCCAACGTGTAGCGCGGATCCGGATTGTGGATGAAGCAGGCGACCGTGTTGCGGCAACGCTCGAAGATCTCCGGATAACTCGCCCGGATCTCTTCCTGCTCTTCCGGCGTGATCTTGCTGTTGTGCAGGGGGGCGGCCCAGTTGGGTTTGCGCTGGAAAATGGTGAGCGATCCGACTTCCTTGGCGATGGTCTGGATCGCCTGGATGCCGCAGGCACCGGTGCCGATGATGCCGACCCGTTTATCCTTCAAGTCGACCGGTTCGTGCGGCCAGCGCGCGGTATGATAGGCAGCACCCTCATAGTCATCGCGGCCGGGGATGTTCGGCAGGGTATGCGCCGAGAGCGGCCCAAGCCCCATGATCAGCAAGGGCGCCGTTGCCTGCTCGCCGCTCTCCGTCGTCACCGTCCAGCTATTCGTATCGTCGTCGAAATGCGCCGCCGTGACCTTGCTGTTAAACCGCATCTCCCGGCGCAGATCGAATTTGTCGGCGACGTAGTTCAGGTAGCGCAA
>JAPPPC010000640.1 GCA_028817685.1 Rhodospirillaceae bacterium | reverse complement strand
ACGCTTACAAAGCACTGCTCAGCACTGCCATTCCAAAAGATCACGGCCGCCTGCTGACCGCGTCGTCGTCCGGCTCTACCGGCCGCCCGGTAACCGCACGCAAAACCGACGTCAACCAAGCGTTCCACCGGGCACTGAATCTGCGGAACCATCTGTGGCACAAGCGGGACCTGACGGCGAAGTTCGCGACGATCCGTGGCTACGACCCCGGCGTCGCCATGGCGCCGGACGGGCAGCACAGCCAGACCTGGACATCGGTCTACAAGACAGGCCCCTCGATTCAGCTCAACTCCGCGCATTGCACGCTGGGTGAGCAGATCCACTGGATCACTAAGGAGCGGCCCGTCTACATCCTGTCCTATCCGACGAACCTCCACGCACTGGCGCTGCGCTGCCAGGAAATCGGCCTGCAGATGCCGTGGCTGAAATCGCTGATCACGTTTAGTGAGGCGCTGTCACCTGGGCAACGCGAAGTCATCGAAGCGACCTTCGGCGTGCTGGTCGAAGACATGTACAGCGCGGCAGAAGTCTCCATGATCGCCGTGCAATGCCCCGACGCACCGGAGAACTATCACGTCCAATCAGAGAATGTGCTGATGGAAGTGGTTGACGATGACGGCAATCCCTGTGCGACTGGCGAGACCGGCCGCATCCTGGTGACCGATCTGCACAATTTCGCCATGCCGTTCATCCGCTATGAGATCGGCGACCTCGCCATGTTCGGCGAGCCGTGCCGCTGCGGCCGCGGCCTGCCCGTCGTCAAACGTGTCTTCGGACGGACGCGGAACATGCTGCGGCTCGAATCCGGAGAGCAGATCTTCCCCGATATCGCCGCCCTGCATCTCAACGAGATCGCTCCGCTGCGTCAGTATCAGATGATCCAGACGAGTTACGACGACATTGAAATGAAACTAAACCTGGCGCGCCCCTTCGAAGGGGACGAAGAAGCGCATATGCGCAAGATGATCCTCGACGCGCTGGGCCAGCCCTTCAATCTGCACCTCATCCATGTCGAGGATATTCCGCGCCACCCGAGCGGAAAGTTCGAGGACTTCATTTCCCAAGTGCCTGCCTGAGCCGGATCAGCGCAACACCGTGCCGCCGTCGACCTGGATGATCTGGCTGTTTACGTAGCTGGCACCGGCACTGCATAGGAAGGCGATCACGTGCGCCACCTCTTCCGGCTGTCCCAGACGCCCCAGGACCGTGCCGTCGGTCACGTAGTTGCCGCGCTGCTGGATGAGCTCCGTCGTCATGCGAGTCACGATGATTCCGGGCGCGATCCCGTTGACCAGGACATCCGGCGAGAATTTCTTGGCCAGCGAACGGACCAGCCCATGGAGTCCTGACTTGGCGGTGCTATAGGCCGTGTAATCGGGTGAGCCCCGGCCCGCCGCGATCGAAGTCGTGAAGACGATGCGTCCCTTCGTCCCCCGTTCCCGCGCCTTGTCATAGGCGACGGCCATGTCGTACGCGGATTTCAAATTGACCTGGATCGCACGATCCCAGACATCCTGCACCGCCGGGTCGAAGGGGTCGGCCTCGAACAGCCCAGCCAAATGCACCAACCCGTAGACCGGGCCGCCGGCCGCGGCAATGGCAGCAGCACAGGCTTCCGGCCCAACGAGGTCGGAGACATGGGTTGTCACCCGGCCTTCGACCGCGGCGGCTGCCGCATCCAGCGCGTCGGCTCGGACATCGACCAGATGCACATGTGCACCGCCGGCCGCCAGCAGCTTGCCGCACTCGACGCCGATGCCGCCGGCGCCGCCGGTCACCACGATCGTTTTTCCTTCGAATCCATATCGGTTCATCGGTTGCATCTCCCCTTGTTCGATGGGCACACTGGGCACCCGCCGGTAGCCTGTCAAACCGGCATCCTTTATCCCGCTAGTTAAGAGGTTTTCGCATGATCCTGGTCGGCGGTTTCGGCTCCCCCTTCACCCGGCGCGTCGCCATCACGATGCGCCTGCTTGGACTCGAGTACGAGCATCGCCCGTTACGCTCGAACATTCCTGAGCAGCGTGCCGAGTTACAGAAAATCAACCCGCTCGTCCGGGTGCCCGCCCTGGTCACCGACGACGCGGGAACCTTGGTCGACAGCGCCACGATCCTCGATTATCTCGATCACAAGGTGGGTCCGGAGAAGGCAATGACGCCGTTGAGCGGACCGGAACGCATCCGCATCATGGCGCTCATGGGGCTTGCGGTTGGTGCGGTCGAGAAATCCATCGCCGAGTATTACGAACGGGGCAAAAGGCCGGAGGAAAAATACCACCAACCTTGGATGGATCAGTTGCTGGAACAGTCGAAGGACGGTTTCGCCGCGCTGGAGGCGGAAGCGCAAGAGCCCTGGATGACCGGCGATAACATCACCCAGGCGGATATCAGTACCGTCGCTTTTTGGGACTTTGCCAAACACAACCGGCCGGACGACGCGCCGGCGCTCGATTGCCCCAAGCTGGCCGCCCTGTCGGCGCGGGCGAACGCGATGCCGGAGTTCTCCGAAACGCGCCCGCCCGACTACTAGAGATTAGTCGTCCTTGACCAGATGGACCGTGCGCTGCGGGTACGGAATATTGACGCCGGCGCCGTCCAAGGCCTCCTTGATCGCCTTGGTCATATCGAATTTAACACCCCAATAGTCCGCGCCGTTGCACCAGACCCGGACCGTGAAATTCACCGAATTGTCGCCCAGATCCGTAACCGCGACCATCGGTTCCGGATCGCCATGAGTGCGGCTGTCGCCTGAAATCACGCCAACGATCGTATCCATCGCTTTGTCGATATCGTCCTCATAGCCGATGCCGACGACGATATCGACCCGGCGCGTCGTGTTGTGGCTGAAGTTGACCACCGACGATCCCCAGACCTGACTGTTGGGCACGACGATATGCACGTTGTCCGGTGTCGACATCTCGGTCACGAACAGCGAAATCGCCTGAACGGTACCCGCATGACCCGAGACTTCGACAAAATCGCCGATCTTGAAGGGCCGAAATAGCAGCAGCATGACGCCGTCGGCAACGTTGCTCAAGGTCCCCTGTAGCGCGAGGCCAATTGCGAGGCCGGCGGTGCTGAGCACCACGAGCAGGCTCGCCATCTGCACGCCGAACTGCGACAGCATCATGATGACGGTGATAACCAGGACGAGATAGCGCACCGCGCTGACGAAGAACCGCGTGAGCGTTTCGTCCATACGTTCGACCTTGCGCAATCCTCTGCCGGTCGCGTTTGAAATCCATTTGGCGGCGATCCAGCCAACGATGAGAATCGCGACCGCACCGATCACCTTGAGCCCATAGACGGTGATCAATGCCGTAACCTGTTCGGCAATCGCCGTGACGTCCTGTTCCATTATTCCTTCGCCCAGCGTCGTTAGATCGGACCGGTTTATTCATCGTCCGGGACGAGCCCGCAATCAAGTGCAATTCGCAACATCGCCAGAATGGGCTGTATCGATACCGTCCCAGCCCAATCAAGGCGTGTAGGCCGGCTGTTTGCGCCTAGTCGTTGCCTAGGATGAAAGGCGCTCCACAGCCCTCCGCTACCGCACGCACTTCGTCGAAAAGTGTATCAGTCATCGGGATCCCTTCGACCAACCGATTCTCGCGCTCCCTGTGCTCCGGATCGCCGGCGACCAGAACCGGCTGCTCCGGATCGACCGGGTCGGTGCCGTGCAGCATGTCGATCAGATCGTCGAGATTGTCCTCGAACTCGCCTTCTTCGCGGAACGCCGCCGGGTCGAGCGCCAGACAGAAATGGCCGACATTGATGTACTGCTCGCGCGCGTCGATCTTGAGGTTATAGCCGCCGATGAAGGAACCCGAGAGTACGCTCGACAGGATATCGACCATCATGGCGAGGCCGTACCCCTTATGCGATCCGAGCTCTCGCGACCCACCGAGCGGGGAGAGACGCTTCGGCGTCGCCGCCAGCGCCACTTCCGGATCGGTCGTGGGATGGCCTTCGGCATCATGCGCCCAGCCCAACGGCAGTTCCTTGCCGGCGCGACGCGCAATCTGCAGCTTGCCGACCGCCACCGTGCTCGTCGCCATGTCGAGCGAGAAGGGATCGTTGCGCTTCGCCGGTGCCGCAAAGGCGATCGGGTTGGTGCTATAGCGCGGCTCCTTGGCGAAAGTCGGCAAGACGGAGCGCTGCGTAGTCCCCGTCGTGCAAAGTCCGATCAAGCCGCGGTCCACCGCCATGGTCGAATAGACGCCGGCAGCCCCGAAATGGTTGGAACCGCGCGCCGTCACCGCGCCGACGCCGAACTGCTCCGCCTTGTCGCAAGCCATCTGCATCGCCTTCGTACCGGCGACATGGCCCAACCCGTGATCCGCATCGATCAGCGCGACCGCGCCAAAGTCGCGCACCACCCGGACATCCGGTGTCATGTTCAGCGCACCGTCCTTACGCTGGCCGTCATAACGCGGCAGCATGCCGACGCCGTGCGAGTCGATACCGCGCACAGCGCATACAGCCAAGTATTCGACAATCGCCGTGAGATTTACCTCCGGCAAGCCCA
>JAPPPC010000489.1 GCA_028817685.1 Rhodospirillaceae bacterium | reverse complement strand
CAAGAAGGTCGGTCAGGTCAAACGGACTGGAACGGAACGCGGGATGCCGATCGTCTTCGTTGGCGAGTCGACGGGCGCAAGGCTGCCGGACGCGATGGGCTCGCGTGGCATGGGGGCGCTGCTCGGCAACGACATCACCCAGTTCCAACGAATGCGCGATACACCATGGGCCGCCGCCGCGCTCGGCTTCTCCTTCGGCTCGTCCGCCTGGCTCGCCTGCTGTTCCGACTTCGCCGTAATGCGGCGCGGCTCCACCATGGCGGTCTCCAGCCCACGGCTGGTCAGCCGCGCCATCGGCCAGGCCGTCGACCTGGAAGAGCTGGGCGGGTGGAAGCTGCACGCGGAGACCACCGGCCAGATCGACATGGTGGTCGACACGGATGAGGAAGCGCTCGACGCCATCCGCACCTTCCTCAGCTACCTGCCGAGCCACAATATGGAAGCGCCGCCGGTGCGCGATGTAACACCCGGCTCCGGCGACGGCATGGCGGATATCCATAAAGTCCTGCCGGAGAAGCGGACTCAGGTCTACAACATGAAAAAGGTCCTGGAGGCGGTCTTCGACAAGGACAGCCTTTTCGAACTCAAGCCGCGCTTCGGGCGGCCCGCGATCACCGCCCTGGCGCGCCTCGACGGCAAGTCAGTCGGTGTCATCGCCAACAACCCGCAGCACCGCGGCGGCGCACTCGATACCCAGGCCTGCGAAAAGATCGTCGACTTCCTCGTGATGTGCGACTCGTTCAACATCCCGATCGTCCAACTCGTCGACACACCGGGCTTCGCCATCGGCACCGATGCGGAGCGGATGCGGGCGCCCGGCCGGATCATGAACTTCATGAACGCCATGACCCTGGTGACTGTGCCGCGCGTGGCAATCATCCTGCGCAAGAGTTACGGTCGCGCCTATGTCTGCATGGGCGGCGGGCGGCACTCCGACACCTTGGCAGCCTGGCCGACCGGTGAGGTCAGCTTCATGGACCCGCGTTTCGCAACCATGATCGTGCATGGGCTGGAGGAAGGCGACGAAGGGTTCGAGGAAGCCTTTGCCGATGTGCAGAAGGACACCGAAATCTGGGACATGGCCTCGATCTACAGCGTGCATGACGTGATCAAGCCATCCGAAACCAGGGAATTCCTGATCCGCATGCTCGACGTGCACCGGCTGCGCATGACCAACGGCGTCGGCAAGCACCTGATGCGCACCTGGCCGACGAGTTATTAGGACACTGACCGAGGGAGACAGTTCTCCCCTCACCCCGCCCCTTTCCCCAGGGAGAGGGAGTGTCAATTGTGCGATTTCTGGCCCCCTCTCTCCTTAGGGAGAGGGCTGGGGTGAGGGGAAGACCGGTAAACGCCTATGAACCCAGCGGAAATCATCTCCAACGCCAAAGCTTCCGGCCGCCGGTCGCTCGACGAAGCATCCGGTAAGCGGCTTCTCGACGCCTATGACATCGTGGTTCCCGCTTCTACAACCGTCGACGGTCCCGATGGTCTCGATACGGCGCTGGCCGGCCTGACACCACCTTTCGCCGTGAAGGTGATGTCACCGGACATCCTGCACAAATCCGATGCGGGCGGCGTGGCCATCGGCATGGCCAACACGGCCGCGGTCGAGGAAGCGATCCGCGCGATGCAGTCCGCACCCGCCATCCGCGACAGTCGGGTCGACGGATTCCTGGTCGAGGAAATGGCGCCCGCCGGGCAAGAGATCGTAATCGGCGCGATCCGCGAGCCGCAGTTCGGCCCGATGATCATGGTCGGGCTCGGCGGCGTCTTCGTCGAGGTGCTGGCCGACGTCGCCTTCCGGCTGTGCCCGATCACCGAAGGCGATGCACGGGCCATGCTCGGCGAACTGCGCGGTGTGGCCCTGCTGCGGGGCGCGCGCGGCCACGACGCGGTCTCAGAGGACGCGATCGTCGAGGCGCTGCTGCGGATCGGCGGTGCGGATGGCCTGTTGATGGCACATGGCGGCGCGATCGAGGAACTCGACATAAACCCGCTGATCGTATCCGCGGACCGCGCCGTCGCGGTCGATGCGCGCTTCATCCTGGCGGATGACGAACCGCTGCCGGAGACGGCTGCCCTCGCCGATCCGTCTGCGGTTTTCAAACCGCTCTTCGAACCGGAGACCATCGCCGTCGTCGGCGCCTCGTCGACCGGCACGACCATCGGCAACACCTTTATCGACCGGCTGCGCGAGACCGGTTACTCCGGCGCGATCTACCCGATCCACCCCACGGCGGAGAGCATCGCCGGTCTTCCCGCCTATCCGTCTCTCGGCGAAACACCGGAGCCGGTCGACTACGCCTTCATCGCCGTCGGCGCCGACCGGGTGCCGCCGATGCTGCGCGCCGCGAACGGCCGGCTCGGTTTCGCACAGGTGATCTCCGCCGGTTTCGGCGAGGTCGCAGCGGGCAAAGCGCTGCAGGACGAACTGGTCGCCGCCGGACGCGAAGGCGGCTGCCGGGTGATCGGGCCGAACTGTCTCGGCCTCCACACGCCGCGCGGCCGCGTGTCTTTCGCCAAGGGCGCCTCGATGGAAGCGGGCAGCGTCGGCATCATCTCGCAAAGCGGCGGGCTCGGCACCGACATCATCCGGCGCGGCCAAATCCGCGGCATCCGCTATAGCGGCCTGCTGACCGTCGGCAACAGCGCTGATATCGGTCCGAACGACCTGCTGGATTTTTACCTCGCCGACCCGGCAACGACCGTCATCGGCCTGTATCTGGAGGACGCCAAGGACGGCCGCCGTTTCGCCCGCATTCTGGGCACCGCCGATAAGCCGATCGTGATCCTCAAAGGCGGCCGGACCGCGGAGGGGCAAGCGGCCGCCGCCTCGCACACCGGATCTCTTGCCGGCGACGACCGGGTCTGGGATGCGCTGGCGGCTCAGACCGGCTGCGTCCTGACCGAAACTCTGGACGATTTCCTGGAAACCTTGCTCGCGTTCCAGATGCTCGGCACCCGCGCAGAGCGGCCGACCGAACGGGTCGTACTGTTCGGCAATGGCGGCGGCACCAGCGTCCTGGCGACGGACTATTTCGCCAAGCTCGGCCTCGCCATAAATCCGTTGGATGACGCCACGTTTGCGACCCTTGACGCCTTGAACCTGCCGCCGGGCACCAGCGTGGTGAACCCGATCGACACCCCGGTCGCGACCTTGCAGACCGAGGAAGGCAAAGTCGCGGAAAAAATTCTCGACGCAATATACGCCTCCGGAGAGGCGGACGCGGTTGTCATGCATCTCAATCTGGCGTCGTTCCAGGGACGCGGCCCAATCGACCCGCTCGACAATCTGATCCAGGCCGCGCTGCGCACGCAGGAACGCTATCCCGGCCAGGCGCATTTCATGCTGGTGCTACGGTCCGACGGCGAGGCGGCCCTGGACGACATCAAGCGCAAATACCGCACCCGTGCCAACGCGGCCGGTATCCCGGTCTATGACGAACTCGCCAACGCCGCTCGGGCGTTGCGGTCCGTGGCTATGCTGGAACAGTTCCGCGCCAACCGCTAAATCAAGGTTCGTTGCGGCCCCAATCCTCGAATTCGGGCCCTAGCGGTTCGAGGCGGACCCCTTCGCGCAGCTTGCGATAGGGGTATTGCTTCGAATCCGCGATATGGCCGCCCGGGGCGATGGCGATCAGCACTTTTTCGGCGATCGGTTCGAAATCCGCGCGGAAATGGCAGGTGCTCTTCAGGGCAAGGATCTTCTGCTCGGCGGGTTCGATGCCCAGATGGCGAAAGATGTCTTGGTCGTAGGCCTGCATGCGTTTGCTGGCGACCACGACCTTGACCCCGCCGATCGCCAATAGCGCCATGGGTCCGATATCGACGGTGCGGCCGCGGATGCAAGGACCTGTGCAGGTAAACTGCCCGTCACCAAGACTTTCGACCTTAAACGTCCCTTCGAAGGGTTCGACCCCTTCGGGACCGGACTTACCGCCCAGCGCAATGGTGATCTCCGCCCCGGTACCTGCGTCGTGCGCGATCGCGGCAGCCTCCGGATCGGCCATGATGGCCAACACCGCGCCCTGCGCGTTCCCCTCGACCAGCGCCCGCAGCAATCCGGTCGTATCGCCGGTGCCGCCGCAGCCGGGATTGTCCTGCGTATCGGCAAGGACGACCGGCCGAGACGGTGTGGCGGCATTGATCGATTTCGCCTCCGCCACCGCACCCTCCGGGCTGAGCAGCGGTTCTGAAAACAGCGCCTCACGCGATTCAATTTCCGTGGCGAGCCGCGCCGCGGCAGCATCGACCGCCTCACGATCATAACCGTGCGCGACAACGCCCGGCCCGCATTCGGCAAGATCGGCCGGCGGGAAGCCCGCGCCGTAGCTCAAGTTCAGCACCTCACCGCCTTCGCCCGCGACCGAGGCGGCGACGATATCGGCGGAGGGCGGTACCATGGTGCATTGAAAATTCAGCGGGATCAGGAAGGGCAGCTTGACGAACTTCCGGAAGGGCGGCTGACCGCGCGCCAACACGGTCGACAGGATTTTGGCCGCCCGCTGCCCCGTTTCTGCCCGGGCGATATGC
>JAPPPC010000519.1 GCA_028817685.1 Rhodospirillaceae bacterium | reverse complement strand
ACCCGATCGACCGCTTCACCATGGAGACCAAGCGCCAGCTCGACGTGCTGGACCAGCGTCTGGCCGACAATCGCTACATTGTCGGCGACGAATACACCATTGCCGACATGGCGATCTTCCCTTGGTATGGCGGGCTGGCAATCTTCAACCAGTACGAGGCAGAGGAGTTCCTCGACGTCCAGTCCTATACGAACCTGCAGCGCTGGGCGAAGGAGCTTTACAGCCGCGAGACGGTCAAGCGTGGCCGCATGGTCAACCGCGTGCGCGGCGAGCCGAACGAGCAGCTTCGCGAGCGCCACGACGCCAGCGATTTCGAGCACAAGACGCAAGACAAGGTCGAGGCGGCGGAGTAGCGGCGCCTTACGCGGCCCGCGACGGCAACACGTCGTAGCGGGAGCCGACCAAACCCGACGGGTAGGACCGGGTTTCGACATGTTTGAGGTCGATATCCCGGTCCAGCGCCCCGAATAGCGGAATACCCTTACCCAGCAGAATCGGGATGTGCGTGATCGCGAGATCGGCGATCAGACCGTCGCGCAAAAAAGCCTGCACGATCTTGCCGCCATCCACATAGGCGCGCCGCCACCCTTCCCGCGAAAGCGACGCCATCAGCGCGGCGGGAGTCTGGTCCGTCACGCGCACCTTCGCACGCAACGCGTCCGAGATATCGGCCGGACCGAGCGTATTGCTCATGACGATGACCGGCTTCTCATACGGCCACGCCTCGAAACTCTGCACCGTCTCGAAGGAACCGCGCCCCATGACGAGCCCGTCGACCGAGGCCATGAAGGCATCGTAGCCATGGTCTTCGCCATCCGTCCGTTGCTTCATCAGCCAATCGAGACCGCCATCGGCCCGGGCGATATAGCCGTCCAGACTCATCGCCATGAAGACATGGCCGGTCGTCATGGATCGAGATGCTCCTTCAGGAACCCGCAGAGAAGATCGAACTCGTGCTTCACCGCAGGGCCGGTGTGGCGGATGCGGGTGAAGCCATGGATCATCCGCTCGGCGCAGCGATAGGTCACCGGCGTGGCGGCCGCCTTCAGCCGGTCCGCATAGACCACGCCGTCGTCACATAACGGATCGAGTTCCGCCGTATGGATGAAAGCGGGCGGCAGCGCGGCGAAGTCGGCGCCGACCAGCGGCGCGGCGTAGGGGTTGTCCGTCACCTCCGCCCCGTTGAGATAGAGCAGCCAATATTCGCTGAGCGCTTTCTTTGTAAGACCCGGCGCGTCGGCCGCGGTAACCGCCGTGCCCAGCGCGAGGTTCAGACCCAGCATCGGGTAGACCAGTACTTGCGCCGCGATCTGCGGTCCGTTCCGGTCGCGGGCGGCCAGGCTGACCGCGGCCGCCAAATTGCCGCCGGCACTGTCGCCGGCGACAGCAATCCGGCCCGGATCGATTCCGTAGTCCAGCGCCTTGCCGGCGACATATTCCAGCGCCGCATAGCAATCATCGAAGGCGGCGGGGAAAGCATGCTCCGGCGTCAGCCGGTAGTCGACGCTGAATACGACTGCCCCGGTCTCCTGCGCATAACCCCAGGCGACCGTATCGCCGCTGTCGAGATCGCCCTTCATGAAACCACCGCCGTGGAAATAGAGGATCGCGCTGCCGTTCGCGCCGGCAGGCTTGTAGACCCGCAGCGGCACGGACCCGCCCGGCCGCGGGGCGGCATCCATCGTGACCGTCATATTCTCCGGATAGGGCGCCCGCAGCGCCTCGCTCATCTGCGTCCAGTTGGCGCGCTGTTCCGCGACCGTCTTGGCCGGCGGCATGGCGTCGCGCGCCTCGATCAGCGGTCGCATATCGGGATGGGGGTCAGGCTGGTCGGTCATCGGGATCCTTTCAGGATGTACGGCGGTCAACTTATGCCGGCCGCCCCGTAAATGTCACGGATAGCTCGGCAGCCGCACCACATGTCGTCCCGGACCTGATCCGGGACCCAGTCGTTCGACGGAGTATCTTGGATCGTCCGCTTGCGGCTTGTGGCCTGGTTTCCGGCTCCCGGCCGTGACGGCACCGGGATGAATTCCACGAAGTCTCGCAACAACCTGTGATACAGTTCCGCGAATGTCCCTTCGCCTCCCCCGGATCAATCCCGCCGCCTTCGCCCGGCCCGGCACGGCGTCGTTCGTGACGATCCTGGCGCTCGACTCGCTGTCGCGCGCGACCGTCTCTGCGCTGGTACCGCTGCAGGCCTACGATCTGCTCGGCAGCGCTCAGAAGGTCAGCGTGCTGTACTTCCTGACCGCGGTCACGGGCCTGCTGGCAAGTCTCGCCGTGCCTTGGTTGGTGATCCGGCTCCGCCGGCGCTGGATGCTGCGGGTCGGCGCGTTCAGCCTGATCGTCTCCGTCGCCCTATTCGCACTGTACGACCTCACCGCGTTCGTGCCGGCCATGGTGTTGCAGATGTTCGGCGCGGCTTCCGTGATGATCTGCACCAACCTTTATGTCATGGAACACATCCCGCGCCGGGACCTCGGCCGCTTCGAGCCGGTCCGGACCCTGTTCATGGGCGCGGGCTGGATGATCGGTCCGGCCCTCGGCGTCTATCTGCACGGCCAAGGGCCCAATTGGCTGCCCTACGCGGTGAGCGGTGGCTTCGCGCTGATCGTCATCGCCTATTTCACCTGGCTCCGGGTACCGCGGGCGCCGGGATCCCTCGCCGACGCGGTGCCGCAAACCAACCCGATCACCTTTGTGCGCCGCTATTTCGCCCAGCCGCGTCTGGCGCTCGCCTGGGTGCTGGCGGTCGGACGCGCCGGCTGGTGGGGCATGTTCTACGTCTACGCACCGATCTATGCGGTGGCGAGCGGCCTCGGCGCAGAGACAGGCGGTTA
Source organism: Rhodospirillaceae bacterium (assembly GCA_028817685.1). GTDB lineage: Bacteria > Pseudomonadota > Alphaproteobacteria > UBA8366. The sequence continues at coordinate 14,247 of JAPPPC010000519.1, read as the reverse complement.
CATCGTCTCCGCCGGCGCTTCGGCGCTCTATACGGTGATGCTGTGGGGCTGGCTCGGCCGCAAGATCGGTATCCGCTACCTGCTGGTCGGCGGCTATGCGCTGACGGGCTTGATCACGATCGGCATCGGCATCGCCGCCGGCCACCCCTGGATCGCCGCCGCTCTCATCGTCGCCGCGGCGCTCGGCATCTCCATCACCGACGGCGCCGGCAACATGCCCTTCCTGCGCGCCGTCCACCCGCACGAACGTGCCGAGATGACCGCGGTCTACACCACCTACCGCGACAGCGCGCGGGCGACGATGCCGGCGGTCTACGCGATCCTTCTCCTGGTGTTCCCGTTGTCGGCGGTATTCTACGCCAGCGGGACGATCATGCTCGGGCTGACCTTATTGGCGCGGCACATCCCGAGACGGTTGGGCCGGGACCGGCGCCGGCATTGACAGCTATCATGCCGTAACGAAAAATTCTCGCATCCGCGCCGGCGCAACCGGCGCTTCAACCGCGTAGCGAGACATCATGAGTGAGAGCACCCGCAAGGTTGCCGTCGTCACCGGCGCGCAGCAGGGGATCGGCCGGGCGGCTGCCTTGGCGCTGGCTGAGACCGGCGTATCGGTGATCGTCAACTATTTGGACGACCCTGACGCCGCCAAAGAAATCGCCGCCGAGGCCGAAAGTAGGGGCGTCGCCGCAACCGCGGTGCAGGGTGATATCTCGCAAAGAGAAGATGTCGAGGCTCTGCTGGCCGCGGCCGACGCGCTTGGCGGGATCGACATTCTGGTCAATAACGCGGCGATCTTCCCGCGTTCGCCCGTGCTGGAAATGACCATGGAAGAGTGGGACGCGGTTATTGGCGCCAATTTGAGGGGCTCGTTCCTGTGCGCTCAAGCCGCCGCCAAGCGCATGGTCGCGGCGGGCCGCCCCGGCGGCATCGTCAGCGTGACTTCGCGCTCCGCCTTCACGCCCTCGCCGCGCGGCGTGCATTACGCCGCCAGTAAGGCAGGGCTGATCGGCATGACGCGGGCATTGGCGCTGGAGCTGGCGCCGCACGGCATCAGGGTCAACGCGGTGGCACCCGGCCTGACCGACACGGCGCAGCCGCGCTACGGCATGACCGAACAGCAGATCGCCGCGGCGGTCGACGAGTCGCCGATAAGCGGCATCACCAAGCCGGAGGATATCGCACAAACAATCGTGTTCCTGAGCTCCGACGCGGCGTCGCGTATCACCGGCCAAACGGTGCACGTCAATGGCGGCCAATTTCTCTACTAACCGAAGGCAAGACGAAGAGGACGAAACGATGGATGGCATGACGACGAAGGGCACGGCGCCCGCGCTAGACGGCATCAAGGTAGTCGACTTGACGCAGTTCGAGGCCGGCCCCTCCTGCACCGAGGCGCTCGCCTGGATGGGCGCGGAGGTGGTGAAGGTCGAGGAGCCGAAACGGGGTGAGCCCGGCCGCTGGAGTTTTACCGACCAACCCGGCGTCGATGCCAACTACTTCATCTACTACAACCTCAATAAAAAGAGCGTCACCTGCAATCTGAAGAGCGATGAAGGCAAGGAACTGCTGACCAAGCTGATCGCCGAGGCCGACGTGGTGATCGAGAATATGGCACCCGGCACTTTCGCGCGGCTCGGTTTCGACTATGCGCGGCTGTCGGAAATCAACCCGCGAATCATCTTCGCCCAGGTAAAGGGCTTCTCGCCGGACAGCCCGCAGGCCAACTACCTGTCCTTCGACATGATCGCCCAGGCGACCGGCGGCACGATGGCGGTGAATGGCGAGCCGGACGGCCCGCCGATCAAGCCCGGCGCGACCATCGGCGACACCGGCACCGGCATGCTGTGCGCGATGGGTATCCTGGGCGCGCTGTTCCAGCGGGTGACGACCGGCCGCGGCCAGCACATCCAGATCGCCATGCGCGATGCGATGATCAACTATTGCCGCACGCCGATGAGCAAGCAGGTACCGCTGAACGACGTGCTGCCGCGCGCCGGCAATGCGGTGCTCGGCTCCTCGCCGGGCGGCCTCTACCCTTGCAAGCCGGGCGGTCCGGACGACTATTGCTACATTTTCACCTCGCGCGGCAACGAGGAGCACTGGCATCGGTTGATGAAGGTGGTGGGCCGCGAAGATCTGGCCAAGGACCCGCGGCTGCAGGACGGCACCGCGCGCTGGAACCACAAGGAAGAAGTGGACAAGGCGATTACCGACTGGACCATGCAGCACACCAAGGACGAGGTGATGAGGACGATCGCCGAGGCCAAGGTGCCGTGCGGCGCGGTCCACAATACAAAGGAACTGATGCATGACGAGGATTTGCATGCGCGCGGCGTGATGACAAAGGTCAACCATCCGCAACGAGGTGAGGTCATCGTCTCCGGCTGGCCGCTCAATATGTCGGACACCAAGGTGCCGATCGAATCCTCGCCGCTGCATGGCGAGCATAACGAGGATATCTATGGCGGCTGGCTCGGCTATTCGGCGGACGAGGTCAAGGCGATGAAGGAGCGCGACGCAATCTAGCCGCGGACCGCGAAACCTCGCCGGGATTGCCATCATTCCTTAACCGGCATAGTGTAAATCGCTTTCGAAGCAGAAACCGGCACCGTTCCTTGCGGTGCCGCTTTCGTTTGGAGGCAAACAGGATGCATGACGGCGCCCCCGCCCCATCGTCGCGCACGAGCAATTTTGCACTGTCATTGGCGCTGCGGCAGCAATCCATCGATCTCTTCGATCAGTTGAAACGCACCTCGCTAGACGGCGTCGGCGTGTCACGGGAAACATACGGCACCAGCGAAACAGCGGCTTGCGCGCTGATCGAAGGCCACGCGCAGGATGCCGGGCTGGAGACCACATGGGACGCCGCCCGCAATCTCATTGTCCGGCTGCCGGGCAAGGATCCGGCGCTCCCCGCTGTCGCCACGGGTTCGCATCTCGACAGCGTGCCGGAGGGCGGCAATTTCGATGGCGCGGCCGGGGTCGTCGCCGGCCTCGCAACCCTTCTCGATGCCCAGCAGCGCGGCGGCGCGGAACGCGACCTCGTCCTCTACGCCCTGCGGGGCGAGGAAAGCGCCTGGTTCGGCGGCCCCTGCTATTTCGGCTCCCGCGCGCTGTTCGGCGGGCTGATGGCGGCGGATTTCGCCTCACCGCACCGCAGCGGCCGCAAGACGCTGGAGGACAGCATGCGGGAGAGCGGCGCCGACATCGATCTGCTGAAATCCGGCCAGCCGATTCTCGACCCGGCGCGCCTCGCCTGCTGGTTCGAACTGCACATCGAACAGGGTCCCGTCCTGATCGCCCGAGAGAAACCGGTCGGGCTCGTCACCGGAATCCGCGGGAACATCCGTCACCGCCGGGTCACCTGCCGGGGCGAAGCTGCCCATTCCGGAGCGGTACCGCGCTGGCTGCGTCATGATGCGGTGCTGGCCATGTCCGACCTTCTGGTGCGCATCGACGAGCACTGGCGAGTGCTACTCGAATGGGGCGAGGATCTGGTGGTCACCGCCGGCGTGGTGGAGACGAACCCGGCCGAGCACGCGGTCTCCCGCGTACCGGGCGAGGTGACCTTCGCGCTTGAGTACCGCAGCCAGGACCCCAAGACACTCGATTCCTTCGGCGCCCTGCTGCAATCGGAATGCGAGCAGGTCGGCGAGAAACGCGGCGTTGCCTTCGATCTTGGCCCGCCTTCGGCCACGGCACCGGCGGAGATGTCCCCCAACATCGTCGAGCTTCTGGAATGTATCTGCACCGATTGCGGCACCGATTTTGAGATCATGCCGTCCGGTGCCGGGCACGATTCATCGGTCTTCGCCAATGCGGGCGTGCCATCCGGGATGATCTTCGTGCGCAACGACAAGGGTAGCCACAACCCGCATGAGGCCATGGATTTCGACGATTTCTTCCAGGCGACAGAGATTCTGAACGGCGCGATGCAGACGGCGGCCGGCAGCACGAAGGAGTACCGGTCATGAGCGATGCCCGCACCTGGGCGATGGAAACCGCCCGCATCATCATCGACAATGACTGCCTATACACACGGACGCAGGGCGATCCGTTCTTCTTCTCGTCCGGCTGGGCGAGCCCGGTTTTCATCGACTGCAAAAAACTTATCTCCGCCCCCGATGCGCGCAACGCGCTGGTCCGCATGGCGCTGGAGCGCATTTCAGACACCGTCACCGGCTTCGACGCGGTTGCCGGCTGCGAGCTGACCGGCATACCCTTCGCAACCTTGCTGGCGGACCGCCTGAACCTGCCTCTGACCGTTGTCTGCAAACAGCGCAAAGGCTTTGGCCGGCTCGCGCAGTTCGAGGGCAGTTTCGAGCCCGGCACCGCCTTCGTCCTGATCGACGATCTAGCGACGGACGGGATGAGCGAAGCGGTTTTCGAGGCGGCCTTGCGCCGCGCCGAGGCATCAATCGTCGGTACCTTCGTCCTCGTCGATCATGCGGTTTTTCCGACGAAGCGGCAGCTGATCTCCCTGGCGACCCTGGAGGACGTGATCGCCGCAGCGGAAGCGGCCAATTACCTGGGCGACCGTGAAATTTCGGAAATCAACCGCTTCATCGCCGACGCGGCGCAATGGTCGAAACAGCGGGGCGGCATCACGACGCTCTGAGCGTCGGTTCTTGCGGCTCATTGCGGGCAAGCGTGCGCTCGCGATGGAAGACATACACGCCCGAACCGACGATGATCGCGACGCCGAGCCACGTCGTCGCATCGGGAAAATCGTTGAACAGGATGAAGCCATAAGCCGTCGCCGCAACGATTTCGAGATACTGGAACGGCGCCAGAATAGCCGCCTCGGCGCGGCGAAAGGCATGCACCACCATCTGGTGGCCGACCGTGGCGACGATGCCGACCAACGCCAGCAGGCCCCAATCCTGCAATGAAGGCCAGACCGGCATTAGCACTTCGATATCGAGCGCCCAGCCGAAAGTAAGGCCCGCCGACATCACCAGAAAACCATAAAATCCAGCATAGAACTGCATCGTCGTCGGGTCCTCGCGCGGCGCGATCCGGCGTGTCAGGATCAGGTAGAGCGCAAAGCAGAACGCAGCCCCTAGGGGCAGTAGCGCATGCGGGCCGAAGATCTCGTAGCTCGGCCGGATGATGATCAGCGCGCCAGCGAAACCAACCGCGACAGCGCTGATCCGGCGCCAACCGATGGATTCCCGCAGCAACACCGCCGACAGCAATGTCAGGATCAGCGGCTCGACGAAGAAAATGGAGATCGCCTCGGCCAGGGGCAGCACCCGAACGGCGGCGAAGAACATCAAGGTCGTCAGGGCCAGCAGCGCGCCACGCGCCGCATGCGTCAATTGCAGTCCGCTTTGCGCGGTACGGCGCTTCTGCATCGCGGCAGGGGCCAACAGCGAGGTCTGAAAAGCGAAACGGCTCCAGGCGATCAATCCGGCGGGAACCGTGGCAGCCAGCACTTTGGCCAGCGCATCGATCGCCGGCAGCAGCAGCATGGCGGCAACCATGATCATCATGGCGCGTTCGACATTGCGCGCGGCGATGCGATCTTCGCCGATACTCATTGATCTGTCCTGGTTCTAAGCGATGAGCGACCGGGCAATGATGTAGAGCCCCAGGATCAGAATGGAAGAGAAGAAAACCTTGCGGAACTTGTCCTCCGACAAACGCTGCCGCAGCTTTTGGCCAAGGACCATACCGATGATCGCCGGCACGACCGAGACGATGGAAATCGTGCCAAGCTCCGCCGACAGCAGGTTCTGCCCGCCGAGCGAGACCGCCAGGGCGACCGTCGATACCGTGAACAGCATGCCCATGGCCTGGATCAGTTGATCGCGCGGCAGGCCGATCGCCTGGAGATACAGCACGCCGGGCACGACAAACGACCCCGTCATCCCGGTCAGCACACCGTTGATCGTGCCGGTCAGGGGGCCGGCCCAGCTCTCCCAACGGTTTGGCAGTGACACGGCCGGGCGCGTCAGGCTCAACGCGGAATAGGTCACGAGCAACAGGCCCAGCAGGGCGGAGAGCCAGGATACGTCGACCGCAACCAAAACCAGGCCGCCGAGCCAGACCGTCACCGTCGCCATCAGCAGAAAGAACCAAGTCCGCTTCAGGATCGTGAGGAAATTCCCGCCGACCACGCCCTGCCACAGATTGGTGGCGAAAGACGGCACCAGCAACAAGGCCATCGCCGGCTGCAAGCCCACGGTCGCCGTGAGGATCGCCAGCGAAACCGTCGGCAGGCCGAGACCGATCACCCCCTTCACACCGCCAGCGAGCAGGAAAGTGGCAGCGACCAAAAGCAGGATGGGGAGTTCGGTCATGCTAGAGTGAGGTCCGGAATCATAAGACACGACAGGGAACGACGCGCCAAGATGACTGTGACCGTAAGGAAAGCGACACCGGACGACAAACAAAAATGCCTGTCCTTTCTCGCCGCATTGCGCGGCGAGGAGCAGCAGCCAGGCTGGGCTGAAACCTACGACACGCTGATGGCCGGCGACCGGGGATCGGTGCTGGTCGCCGATGATGACGAGCTGGGTGTGCTCGGTTCAGCCTCGATCTCCTACAACGTCGCCATGCGGTATAGCGGCGAGTACTGCCAGCTCGAGGAGCTCTTCGTCGACCCGGCCGCTCGGGGCAAAAACGCCGGCGGGTTGCTCATCGAGGGCATCATCGCCGCAGCACGCGAACGCGGCTGCGCCGAGATCGGGCTCTATCTGCTTGAATGGACAGCGCACAACCAGCCCTTCTACGAGAAATACGGCTTCAAAGTGGTCGGCGCGGAAATGCGGCAGCGGCTGGACTAGGTCCGGTTTAACGCCGATCCTCGAAGAAGGATTTCAACAAGGCGGCGGCCCGGCGCTCCTCGATGCCGCCGATCACTTCGGGCGCGTGATGGCAGGTCGCCTGCTGGAAGAATCGCGCGCCATGTTCGACCCCCCCGCCCTTGGGATCATAGGCACCGAAATAGAGCCGCCGGATCCGCGCGAAGGATATGGCCGCGGCGCACATGGCGCAGGGTTCCAACGTGACATAGAGATCCGCGTTCGGTAGGCGCGGCGCGCCTGCCATCGACGCTGCCTCCCGGATGACCAGCATTTCCGCATGCGCCGTCGGATCGTTGTCCGCTTCCGTCCGGTTGCCGGCCCGGGCGAGGATTTTACCGCTGTCACCGTCGACGAGAGCCGCTCCCACCGGCACCTCACCGCGCGCGGCAGCCATCTCCGCTTCTTGCAGGGCGACCGTCATGGGGGACTCTTCATTCATACGCCGCACCCTGCCGTCGTCATCACAACCGGTCAAGGCGACCATTGCCACATCAGACAAAACCGGGTACTCGTCTCGCCCCATGACGGAAACCGCATCCCCACCGAAGGGCGACCGGATCGCCAAGATCATGGCGCGCGCCGGCCTGTGCTCGCGGCGTGAAGCGGAACGGTGGATAGAGGCCGGCCGCGTCAGCGTCGCCGGCAAGGTGCTCGACTCGCCGGCCTTCAATGTCGCTGATCCCGCAACCGTTCTCGTCGATGGCAAGCCATTGCCGGCCGCGGCCTCGACGCGGCTGTGGCGCTATCACAAACCGCCGGGTGTCGTAACAACCGAACGAGACCCGGAGGGACGGCCCACCGTATTCGACCGACTGCCGTCGGGACTGCCGCGCGTCATGACCATCGGCCGGCTCGATATCGCCTCGGAGGGGCTGCTGCTGCTGACCAATGACGGCGCGCTGAAACGCCATCTGGAGCTGCCCGCAACCGGCTGGACGCGACGCTACCGGGTCCGCGTCTATGGCCGGGTTGAGGCGGAGAAACTGGCAAGCCTTGCCGGCGGTATCACCGTCGACGGGATGCGCTACGGCGCCATCCAGGCCACACTGGAGCGCCAGGAAGGCGCCAACGCGTGGATCGCCATCGGCCTGCGCGAGGGCAAGAACCGCGAAATCCGCAAGGTCATGGATCACCTCGGCTATTCCGTGAACCGGCTGATCCGAACCGCCTATGGCCCCTTTCAGCTCGGCGGTTTGCGGCGCAACGAAGTCGAGGAGTCGCCCGGCAAGGTCGTCCGCGACCAGCTCGGCAAGAAGCTAGCCGCGAGGTTCAACTTTGCGAATCGTCGCCGGTAAACACCGCGGCCGGCCGCTCGCCGCACCGCCCGGGCCGGACATTCGTCCCACTTCCGACCGCGCGCGCGAAGGGGTGTTCAACATCCTGGAACATGGCCGAATCGCCACCGACCTCGAAGATGCGCACGTTCTCGATGCCTTCGCAGGCACCGGTGCGCTGGGCCTGGAAGCGCTCAGCCGCGGTGCGCACCACGTGACCTTTATCGAGAACGCCCGCGGCGCACGGCGCGCACTCACCGAGAATATCGCGGCTTGCGATGAAGAGGATCGGGCCACGATCGTTCAAGCGGACGCAACCAATCCGCCACCGGCCGGCCGCCCCGTCGATCTCGCCTTCCTCGATCCGCCCTACAAGGCTGGGCTGGTCGCACCCGCCCTGATCGCCCTCGACCGGCGGGGCTGGTTTCACGACGACACGTTGATCGTCGCGGAAATGAGTTCGGGAGAGGACTTCTCTACGCCGGAATTCCTGGAAGAAATCGACCGCCGCAAATACGGCGCAGCGCAGACGTTATTCCTCTGCCGCCGAGGGAGCGCGTAAGAGTGGCAGCGCGGCCAGCGCCACGGGAACCAGCAGGATCGCACCGATGAAATAGGGCCAATGCAGACCAATGCCAGCGAACACGGCACCGGCCCAGGCGGGGCCGGCGATACGGGCGGCGCTGGCGAAGGATTGTGCGATCCCCATGACTCCGCCTTTCAATTCGGCCGGTGCGACCTGTGACATCAGGCTCTGGGTCGCCGGGCCGATCACGCTGAAACCGAAGACGATAAGCCCCATCGGTCCCAACACAAGCCAAGGCGTCACCGCAGCTGGCAGGAGTGCAAGGCCAAGCCCTAGGGTCACAATTCCCAGCAACACGGTGCGCGCCTCGCCCAACCGTTTGACGATGGGACCGATCATGCCGCCCTGCACCAAAGCCGCCACGATACCGATGAAGACGAAATACGGCGTCACCTCACGCGGTCCGAATTCGAACAGATCGCGACACCACAACGCGAATGTCCCTTCGAGACCCGTGAAAGCGAGGAAAATCGCGAAATAGATTGCGAACAGACGGAACAGGCTGGGGGTCCGGAAAACCGCAAAATCGAAACGAACGCCGCTACGGGTCTCATGCTTCTCCGGTTCCTTGATGAGGAGGAACGCCAGCAGCAAACCCGTTGCCGTGCAACCCGCGGCAACATACGCCGGCAACACAAGGTCGCCGCCCCCGCCCAGCACCATATAGGTGATACCCGGGCCAATGACGAAGGCGATGCCGAAAGTCGCCCCCAGCATACCCAGCCCCTTCGCGCGGTTTTCCGGCGTGGTGATATCGGCGATATAGGCCTGCGACGCGGTCAGCCATCCAGCCGTGGCGCCTGCGAAACAGCGGCTTGCAAATACATCAAAGAGTGTATCCGCGTTGGCGAGCCAGATATAGGACAGACAGGTTCCCGCGACACTGACGAGCAGAACGGGCTTGCGGCCAATTCGGTCCGACAGGCGTCCCCACCAGGGTGCCGTCAACAGGCTCGCGCCCGAAAATATCGAGAATATTAATACGGCAATTTCCGGCCCTGCGCCGAACTTGGTCACGTAGAACGGCAATACCGGCAGGATGATGCCCAGCGCGATCAGATTGACGCAGGTGGCGATAAGCAGGGGAACCATGCGGGACAAGGGTGTCTTCTTTTTCTTGTGGGCTATCGGCGGCCGAAAAGCCGTTCGATATCGGCGAGTTTCAATTCGACATAGGTGGGCCGGCCATGATTGCACTGACCGGAATGCGGCGTTGCTTCCATCTCACGGAGCAGTGCATTCATCTCCTCCGCGTTGAGACGCCGGCCGGCGCGCACCGACCCGTGGCAGGCCATCGTACCGCAGACTTCTTCCAGCTTCTCTTTAAGACTGTAGGCATCGCCGAACGCGGCGAGCTCGTCGGCCAAATCCCGAACCAACCCCTTGGCATCGATCTGGCCCAACAACGCAGGAACTTCGCGAACCAGCACAGCGCCCTCACCGAACGCTTCCAGAACCAAGCCCAGCTCCGCCAATTCCTCAGCCCGCGCGGTAATCCGTGCCGTTTCGGCTTCACCCAGCTCCACGACTTCCGGAATGAGCAGCGCCTGCCGGGAAACCCCCGTCTCGCTCAGGGACCGCTTCATGCTCTCATAGACCAGCCGCTCATGCGCCGCATGCTGGTCGACGATGACGATGCCGTCATCCGTTTGCGAGACGATATAGGTCTCATGCACCTGCGCCCGCGCCGCGCCGAGCGGAAATTCCTCGACGCCCTGTGGGATCGGCGCCACATCGGACATGGCCGACGGCGCGATGGGTGCATCGAGCGGTGCCTGGAACGCGACCGCGGCCTCCGACAGACCGCGAGAGGGTGTCACCGGACGGTACTGGTACCCGCCGCCGTAGCCACCGCGCGCCGGGAGCGGCTGCTGGACCGGCTGAACCGCGCCAAGTGCCGCGGCGCTGACGGTGGTCGACGCCCGGTGACCTGCCTCGGCCAACGCATGTTTCAAAGCGCCGATGATGAGGCCGCGTACGGTACCGGCATCGCGGAACCGCACTTCCGCCTTGGCTGGATGCACATTGATATCGACGAGCCGCGGATCGACCTCCAGGAACAACGCCACCATCGGGTGCCGGTTACGGGCAAGGAAGTCCATATAGGCAGCGCGCACCGCGCCGAACAGCAGCTTGTCCCGCACCGGCCGGTCGTTGACGAACAGGAATTGCTGCATCGCGTTGGCGCGGTTCAGGGTCGGCACGCCGGCATAGCCATCAAGACGTACCCCGTCGCGTTCCGCCTCGATGCGCAACGCATTTTCGGCGAATTCCCGACCCATGATCGCGCCAAGCCGGTCGAGCCGGTTGTCCAGCAAATCGCCGTTCGCCGGGCTGACCCGCAGCCGTTCGCGCGCGCCATCATGCACGGAGAAGGCGACATCCGGACGCGCCATGACCAGCCGTTTGACAACGTCCAGGATTTGACTGGTCTCGGCCCTATCGCTCTTGAGAAATTTAAGGCGGGCCGGCGTCGCGTAGAATAGGTCGCGGATTTCGACCCGCGTGCCCGGCGGATGGGCGGCGGGTGCCGGCTCGCCGACCCGGCCGCCTTCCACCTGGATCGCCCAGGCGCTTTCCGCGTCCGGCGGCCGGCTGGTGATCGTCATGCGGCTGACCGCGCCGAGCGACGGCAAGGCCTCGCCGCGGAATCCCATCGTGTGAATATCGAACAGATCGTCGCCGGCGAGTTTCGATGTCGCGTGCCGCTCGATGGCGACGGACATGTCCTCCGCTGTCATCCCTGACCCATCATCGGTTACCGCGATCAGCGATTTACCGCCATCGCGCAAGGCGACTTCAATGAAGGAAGCGCCGGCATCCAGGCTGTTTTCGACCAGCTCCTTGACCGCGGACGCGGGCCGCTCGACCACCTCGCCGGCGGCAATCCGGTTGATAACGGTCTCGGGCAGTCGCCGGATCGTCATCCCGCCCTGCCTTTCATCTCGTCCAGATAACGCCGCGCGCGTTGCTTGCCATCCTCGACGGCAGGCTGATCGAAGGGGTCGATTTCCAGAAGATGGGCGGCGACAATCGTTTCCAGCATGAAATGCATCATAAGCGCACCCAAACTCCGCGCGTCTACGGCATCCACCGAAATGGTCCGAACGGGCCGGCCTGCCGCCGCCAAGCTGTCCATCGTCCCCCGCTGGCAGGCGTCCAGCAGGTCGCCCATACTCCGCCCGGTCAAATAGTCGAGCGCCGGGTCGGCAGCGATCCCAGTATCCAACGGCGCGCCGCCGGCCTCCGTCATGACGATCGTGAACAGCTTGTCGTTCGGCCCATCGAGGTAGAGCTGCAATTGGCTGTGCTGATCAACGGTACCGGTCGCGTTGATCGGGGTGGTACCCTTGCCACCCTTGCCCAAACTTTCCGCCCATAGCTGTCGAAACCATTGGGCCAGCGGCGCGAGCCGGTCGGAATAGGGCATCAGAACGGTCGCGCTCACGCCGCACCGCTCCGCCAGTGCGACGTTAATCGCGGCGCCCACGGCCGGCGGACAGTCGTCCGGGGAATCGGCGGACATTGCCTGATCGAGCACCGACACAGCGCCCTCGCGGACCGCCGCGGCGTCGATCCCCGCGATCAAGGCCGGCAGCATCCCGACCAGCGACAACACCGAATAGCGTCCGCCGATGCCCGGATCGTGATCCAGCATTGAAACGTCATGCCGCCCCGCGAGCCGGCGCAGCGGGTTATCCGCATCCTCGGCGATCGCTAAGACATGCGCCGAGACCGTTTCGCCCGCCCCCTGCAGCCAGGCGAAACAGGTCAGCGCCTGCGACAGGGTTTCCGCCGTGCCGCCGGATTTCGAAATCACCAGAAATCCCGTGCGCGCCGGTGTCAACGCACTGAACAGCGCATCGAAACTGTGCGGGTCGACATTGTCCATGAAATGCAGCCGCGGGGTCCCCGGTGGCGGTCCCCAACCGGCATCGGCCAGGGCATAAAGGCTACGCCCGCCTAGGCTCGATCCGCCGGTCCCGAGGACCACAACATCGTCGAACTGCGCACGAAACTTTTTCGCAATCGGCGCCAGCGCCTCAAGATCGGCGCGCGCATCGGGCAGGGACAGCAGAGGTAACCCGTCCGACTGCCGCCAGGCGCGTAACTGCTCGAGCGCTGGTGCGGCCCGCGCGAGCACCGCCGCATACGCCACACGATCCAAGCCCGTCGGCCCGATCGCGTCCGCGAAACAATTGTCGATGAATTGCCGGTAGAACATCTGGCCGCCATTTTCATCCACGATTCGCGGGGATGCAACGGGCGAAAACCGCGGGGACCGAAGCCTACCAGGTGTCGATCCAGGGCCTTTTCTTACCCTCGCGCTTGGGCGGCGGCGGCGCCGACCGCAGACCCGCCATGATCCAATCGCGCGTATCGGCCGGATCGATGACATTGTCCAATTCGAACAGGCTGGCGGCGTTGATCGCCTTGCCCTGTGCGTACATGCCCGCGACCAACTCCTCATAACGAGCCATGCGTTCGTCGGCATCCTCGATCGCCATCAGCTCATCGCGAAAACCGAGCTTTATGGCGCCTTCCAAGCCCATCCCGCCGAACTCGCCGGTCGGCCAGGAGATCGTGAAGAAAGGAGAATGGAACCCGCCGCCTGCCATGGCCTGCGCGCCTAGCCCATACCCTTTGCGCAGAACGATGGTGAAGGTCGGTACCGTGACGTTGGCGCCAATGACGTTGAGGCGGCAACAATGGCGCACCAGCGCGGTCTTCTCCGCTTCCGGTCCGACCATATTGCCGGGCGTATCGCACAAAAACACCATGGGGATGTCATAGGCATCGCAGAGCTGCATGAAGCGCGCCGCCTTGTCCGACCCGTCCGAATCGATCGCGCCGGCCAGATGCACCGGATTGTTGGCAATGATGCCGACCGGACGCCCTTCGATACGAATCAGCGCCGTCACCATGCCGAGACCGAACTCCTTGCGCAACTCCAGCACCGACCCGGTGTCGGCCATGGTCTCGATCACGGTCCGCACGTCGTAGATGCGCAGCCGATCCTCCGGGATCGTGCGGCGCAGCAGCCGCTGATCCGGACAGTCCCAATCGTCGATCGCGCCCTGGAAGTAACTGAGATACTGTTTGGCGACGACGACCGCTTCTTCCTCGTCTTCGACAACCACGTCGATGACTCCGTTCGGCGACTGCACCGAAACCGGGCCAACCTCTTCCGGGCGGAAGACGCCGAGACCGCCGCCCTCGATCATCGCCGGACCGCCCATGCCGATAGTCGAGTTCTGTGTCGCGATCACCACATCACAGCAGCCCAGAATAACCGCATTACCGGCAAAGCAGCGCCCCGAGGTGATACCGACGATGGGGGCGAGGCCGCTTAGCTTGGCAAAGAGATTGAAGGCCGGCGTATGCAGATTGGCGGAAAAGGGAATGTCCGTATCGCCCGGCCGGCCGCCACCGCCTTCGGCGAAAAAAACGATCGGCAGGCGCCACTTCTCCGCAATTTCGAACATTCGGTCCTTTTTCTTGTGATTCATCTTGCCCTGAGTGCCGTCCATCACTTTTTAGTCGTAGGACAGGATCATGCAGCGCGCGGCTT
>JAPPPC010000719.1 GCA_028817685.1 Rhodospirillaceae bacterium | reverse complement strand
CGACCAAGTCGAACGGCATCGTCCACACCATGCCCTATTGGGACGAGCGCTTTAAGGAGTTGTCCGAACACTATCCGGACGTAACCACCGACCAGTACCATATCGACATTCTGTGCGCCCACTTCGTGCAGCATCCGGACTGGTTCGACGTGGTGGTCGGCAGCAATCTATTTGGTGACATCCTGTCCGATCTGGGCCCCGGCGTGACCGGAACGATCGCCGTCGCGCCGTCCGCCAATATCAATCCGGAACGGGAATTCCCCTCCATGTTCGAGCCGGTGCACGGCTCGGCGCCGGATATCGCCGGCCAGGGCATCGCCAACCCGATCGGGCAGATCTGGTCGGCGGCGATGATGCTGGAGCATATCGGCGCGCCGAAGGCAGGTGCGGCGATCTACAATGCGATCGAGACGGTCCTGTCGAACCGCGGCGCACCGCTGACGCCGGATATGGGCGGCAACGCGACCACATCAGAGCTGGGTGACGCCATCGTCGAAGCCATCGGTTAGGGTTCCGCCAAGCGGATCGGCAACGGTCCGTTAACCAAAAACGGTCGAAACTTGCCCGCTGAACCGGTATAGGCAGCGGGCAGAGATGGAAATCGCAACGTTCCAGATGGCGGCGGTGTTCGCCCTGATCGTGGCTTCGCTCGCGCTCTACGCGACGGAGAAGGTCCCGCTCGAAGTGACGTCGCTCGGCGTGTTGTGCGGCCTGCTCGTCCTGTTCTACCTGTTGCCGGTGGTCGGTAGCGACGGCAACAACACGCTCGATGCGGTCACCTTGTTTTCCGGTTTCGCCAATCCGGCTCTGATCGCGGTGCTGGCCCTGCTGGTGGTCGGCGATGCGCTGGAACGGACGGGCGCTCTCGACCAGGGCGCGGCGATGGTGCTCGCCGCCGGTCGCGGCAGCGCCTTGGGTACCATGTTGATGGCGCTGGGCGCGATCCTGGTGGTCAGCGCCGTTCTGAACAACATTCCGGTCGTCGTCATCTTCATTCCGATCATGCAGGCGATCGCGCTCCGGCTCGGCAAGCAGCCCAGCCGACTGATGATGCCGCTGAGTTTCGCCGCCATGCTGGGCGGCATGACGACTTTGATCGGGTCGTCGACCAACTTGCTCGTCTCCAGCGGGCTGGTGCAGCTCGGCGAAGCGCCGTTCGGCTTCTTCGATTTCACCGTGCCGGGGGTGGTGCTGGCTGCGGCGGGACTGATCTATTTGCTGACGGTCGCGCCTTATCTGCTGCCCGACAGGCAGGACATGGCATCCACCCTGACAAGAGACAGCCGCCGGTTCATCGCGCAGATCACCGTCACGGCGGAGTCCAAGGTGAAGGGGACGCAATTCGAGAGCGGCCGTCTGGAGGCCTATCCGGATCTGATGATCCTGATGGTGCAACGCGAGGAACACGCTTTCCTGCCGCCCTTCGACGATATCGCCCTGCAGCCGGATGACGTGCTGATCGTCGCCGCGACCCGCGACTCGTTGGCCGAGGTGTCGAAGGCGGACCCGGCTGCTTTGCACCCGCGGCTGTCCGATGCGCCGGAGGAGGGGGGCGCTGGACCCTGGGCGGGCAGATGATTGCCGAGGCCATGATCAAGCCGGGCTCAAGCATGATCGGACAGACCTTGGAGGAGGTGTGTTTCCGCTACACCCATCATTGCATCGTGATCGGTATTCAACGGCGCAGCCACTTGCTGCGGCAGCGCCTGACGGAGATTCGCCTGGAAGCCGGCGACGAGCTCCTGCTGCAGGGGCTGCCCGAAGATATCGAGGAAATGCGCGGCCATCACGATGTGCTGCTGATGGAATGGTCCGCGGAGAAACTGCCGGAAGCGCATCACGCCAAGCGCGCCGGGGCGATCTTCTTCGGTGTCGTCGCCCTGGCCGCGACCGGGATCATGCCGATCGCGATCAGCGCCCTGACCTGTGCCGTGTTCATGGTCGCGACCGGCGTCATCAGCGTGCGCGACGCGATGCGGGCGCTCGACCGGCAGTTGGTCTTTCTCATCGCTGCCGCCCTGGCGTTGGGCAAGGCGATGCAGGAAACCGGCGGGGCGGATTTCCTGGCCGAATCCATGCTGATGGTGTTTGGCGACTCCTCGACCGCTGTGGTGCTGTCCGTCTTCTTCCTGCTGCTGTGGGTCGTCTTTAGCCTGTTCGGCCCCTGGTATTACGGGCTGTAACGAACTTACAGCGGCCAGATCCACAGGATCGCCGGTACGCTCACCGCGACGATGATGACCTCCAGCGGTAGGCCCATGCGCCAATAGTCTCCGAACCGATAGCCCGCGGGCCCCATCACCAGAACGTTGGATTGGTGTCCGATTGGGGTCAGGAAGGCGCAGGAGCTGCCAATCGCGACCGCCATCAGCAACGGGTCCGGACTGACGCCGATACGCTCCGCCACGCCGAAAGCGAGCGGCGCCATGAGCACGGCCGTCGCCGCATTGTTCATGACATCGGACAGCACCATGGCGACGAGCAGGATCACCAGCACGATCGACCAGGGCGGCAGTACCTCGGCCAGCCGCGCCACCCCGTCGGCGATCAGCGCCGTGGCACCGGAATTTTCGACCGCGAGCCCGACCGGCACCATGGCCGCCAGGAGCACGATCACCGACCAATCGACGCTGCTGTACAGGTCGCGCACATTCACATTGCGGGACAGGACCAAGGCGACGACGGCGGCCGTGAAGGCGACGGGGATCGATAGGAGGCCGAACAGGCTGGCAGCGATGGCACAGCCGAAAATGACCAGGGGCAGGGGGCTCGGTGTCCGGTGCAGGGCCAGGTCGCGCTCCGCCAGGGGCAGGCAGCCCAGGGCTGACAGCGCCTCCGGAATCGCGCCGGCATAGCCTTGCAGCAATAGGACGTCACCGGCGCGCAGGCGAACGCGCAAGATCTCTTCGCGGATCGGCCGGCCCTGCCGGGCCAGCGCGAGCAGGTTCAGGCTGTGGCGGCGGCCGAACATCGCCTGCGCCACCGTTCGTCCGATGAGGCGGGAGGTCGGCGTGATGACGGCCTCCACCAGATGCACATCGTCCGATTCCAGCGCGTCGGCATCCAGCGATGGCGTGCCAACGATCTGCAGTCCGGTTTCGTGCACGACCGTTTCGATGGCCTCGGCGCTGCCTTCCAGCAGCAGCCGGTCGTCGGCCCGGACGAGGTCGCGCATATACGGTTTCAGATCTCGCTGATCGCCGCGCAGCCGCGCCACCGCGATGATCTCCCCTTCGCCGGCGGGGGCCAGCAGTTCGCCGATCGTCTTGCCGGACAGGCCCGATTCCTCCGGCACGACGACTTCGGTGATGTAACCTTCGATCTCGAACATGCCGTCGGCGTCGCCGCCTTGTGCCTGGCGCGACGGGATCAGCCGCCAGCCGCCGAGGGCGATGAACAGTGCCCCGGCGAGGGCGATGATGATGCCGACCGGTGTGAAGTCGAACATGCTGAACGGGGCGTCGCCCAGAGTGCCGCGATAGGTGGCGATGATGATATTCGGCGGCGTGCCGATAAGAGTGACCAACCCGCCCAGCAGGGACCCGAACGAGAGCGGCATCAGCAGATCGCTGGGCGAGCGATCCGACTGCCGCGCGGTCTGGATGACAACCGGCATCAGCAACGCCAGCGCGCCGACATTGTTCATGAAGGCCGACAGGATGCCGACCAAGACCACGACCGCGCCGGTCTGCAGCATGGGGCCACGGTTGAAGGTGCTGAGGCCGCGCGCGAGCCAGCCGATCAGGCCGGAATTCTGTATCGCGCGCGAGATCACCAGCACGGCAGCGACGGTAATGACCGCGGGATGCCCGAACCCGCTGAAGGCTTGCTCCGCCGGGATAAGCCCGCCGATCACCACGGCGAGCAGGGCCAGCAGCGCCACCACGTCGTAGCGCCAGCGTCCCCAGATGAACAGGGTCAGCGTCGCCGCCAGAACCACGAATATGTAGATTTGAGGAACGGTCATCGGCCAGTTTCTGTTTTCACCACGTTAGTGATAGAGCAAGCAGGACGCAAATCGTTTAAAATCAATAGGATTCGTCGCTACATTGGTATGCTGCATTGCAGCATATTGGTCGTTGACCTTATACGGTCGGATGCGTAGTCTCCCGCCCGCCGTTCCGCCGGAAACGGGACTTACATCATGTGAAAGGATCGACCGATGGGAATGCCGACGGCGCGCCCGAACAACCCCAACTTCTCTTCCGGCCCCTGCACCAAGCGGCCCGGTTGGAACCCCGCCGCCTTGGCGGATGCGGTGGTTGGCCGATCGCACCGTTCCGCGCCGGGCAAGGCGAAACTGGCGGAGGTGATCGATCGCAGCCGATCGATCCTGGGCCTGCCGGATGACTACCGTCTTGGCATCGTACCGGCGTCGGATACCGGCGCGATGGAAATCGCGATGTGGTCGATGCTCGGCGCCCGCGGGGTCGACATGCTGGCTTGGGAGTCCTTCGGCGCCGGCTGGGTCACCGATATGACCAAGCAGTTGAAGCTTGAGGACGTGCGGCATTTCGAAGCGGATTACGGGCTGCTGCCCGATCTGGGCCAGGT
>JAPPPC010000781.1 GCA_028817685.1 Rhodospirillaceae bacterium | reverse complement strand
ATTCCTTGCTGAGGAATACGTGCGTGAAGGCGAGCCGGTACCCGGCAGAGGTCATCGAGAGGCCGAGCTGAAAATTGCCGACGAGTGTTTTTTTGTCGAAGCTGTGGCTGTCAGCGAAAGTGTTGCCGTCGAGAAAGATGTTCCGAAGGACTGCGCGGCCTTCGGCGCCGGCGAAGACGTACCAACCGAAACTCTCGCTGTCTTCGACGGCCGTCAGGCCGGAGAGGCTGGGGCGGATTTGCGGCGGTCCGTAGTCGAGGCCCAGATGCCGGCCGAACCGTACCGTGCCGCCCACCGTGGCGAGCGTGAAGACATTGCCAAGACTGCCGCCGAGATGTGGGATCGCGTCGATCTCGAACATCCCGACAGAAACGGGCGCCGGCCGCCATTTCCGCTGAAAGAACAGCGCGATGGCAGGCTCATTCTTCAGCTGATTGTTCCAGCCGTTTGATCGCGAGACGCCGATCAGGTCGTGCCAGTTGTTCTGGACATCCTCCGCATTGGCCTGCGGCCCGACAATGCCCAGGCTGAGTTCCACCGAGTCCAGTGAATCGAGTGACCATTGCCCAAAATTTCGCGTGGTTTCCGCGTGGATCGAGGCCGATCCGTAAAGCCAGCCGGCATAGGGTCTGTCATCCCTGACCAGAGAGACGGCATCCGTGTCTTCCGGCGTATAGATGTTCTGCCCCAGTGCGGCGCCGATGCGCCCTGCCCGAAGATCGGCCAACGGGTACAGGAACTGCAGGGCGTCGCGGACCCATTCCGAACCGTCGGTCTTCTTGTCGGAAATCCACGACAGGCGGAGGCCGTTGGTGTAATGGCGGTCGGTCTGCGCGATCCGGTCGTTTTCGACCTGAAAGCTGTAGGTTCCGCTCCAGTCATTGTCCGCGGCACGTGCGGCCGTGCCGGCGCAGACCGAAAGCGAGACGCAAGCGGCAAGGACGCGCAGGCCGGCCCTCCTTATGGTGGGCCGCAAATCAGGGTTCATCAAGTGAGCTGTTCCTTGAAGAATTGCACCAGCGGTTCGAAGGAGGTGGCGCTGGCGCGGGTCGCCTGATCGATATCGACGATTTTGATCTCGCCGCCGGCATCCCGATAATTGGCCGCAAACCGTTCCGGTTCGTTCAGATCGCGCGGCGATTCCGGGTCGCGGTAATCGTGGATCGGATCGGGACGGCCCTGAACCCAGATCGCCGGCGGGGTCTCGACCGCCTCGCTGCGTTCCAGGGCCAGCATGGGGTTGCCTTCGATCATCGCCTCTTCGGTTCCCCAATAGGTGTCTGGCCGCTCCGGGATGTCACCGATCCAGCCCGGCGGGTTGCTGCCGGCGCGCTCGCGCAGGGCGTAGCGGTAGCGGGAGATCGGGTTGATTACCGGCCAGGTCATGCCGACGCAACGGACGCTGGCGTCACCTTCGGGGCCGTCTACCGGATGAGCTTTGTAGCGCGGGTCGGCCGGCCGCATCGCCGCCAGCATGGCCAGATGGCCACCGCTCGATTGCCCGGTGATGGCCACGCGGTTCGGGTCGAGCCTGTGCGCGGCCGCGTTCGCCTTCAGCCAGCGGATCGCGGTATTGATATCGATCAGCGACGTGGGATAACCGTCGGCGGCATGCCTGAAGTCCAATGCTGCGGCGGCCAGTCCGTGTTCCGCGAAGTAGGTATCGCGGGCGGTGCATTCGTCGATACTGCCCTTGTTCCAGGCACCGCCATGCAGGTCCAGGATCACGGGAAAGGGTCCCGCGCCTTCCGGGCGGAACAGCCGCAGGATCATGCTGCGGTCTCCATGACGGCAATATTCGTGTTCCGTTACGCTGATAGTCTCGGCTTCGATCGACATCATGTTCTCCTCAGTTTTGGCTCATTGGAAAAGGGCGTCTCCGACGAAGGGATTGGTCTTTCGCTCGTTCCCGAAAGTTGAGGTCGGTCCGTGGCCGGGGACGAACACGACATCCTCGCCCAACGGCCAAAGCTGCTCGCGGATTGACTGCAGGAGCGTCGCGTGGTCGCCGCGGGGCAAGTCGGTGCGGCCGATCGAGCCCTGGAACAGCACGTCGCCGACGACGGCGAAGCGCGAGGGTTCGTGGAAAAACACCACATGGCCGGGCGTGTGCCCCGGGCAGTGCCGCACATTGAATGTCAGGCCGCCGGCTTCCACCGTATCGCCGCCTTTCAGCCAACGGTCCGGCTTGACCGCGGCCGCTTCCGGAAAGCCGTACTTCGCGGCCTGCGCCGGCAGGGCGTCGAGCAGGAAGGCGTCCTCCTCATGCGGGCCTTCCACGGGAACACCGAGACGCTCCGCCAAATCCATCGTGCCCGACGCGTGGTCCAAATGGCCGTGCGTCAGGAAGATCTTCTCGATCGTCATGCCGACCTCGTCCCGTGCGCTCAGGATATGGTCGATATCGCCGCCCGGATCGATCGATGCACCAACCATGGTCTCTTCGTTCCATACCAGGGTGCTGTTCTGCTGAAACGGCGTGACCGGAATGATGGCGCATTTCAAACTCATCGTTGTCTTGTCCTTCTAATTTCTCGAATGCGTTTATTGGGGCGCGGGCAATTGGGGCGAAACATACAGTTTTTTCGCGAAGTCCGCATTTACTGCCCTGGAAATACATTGATTTTTAACCAGGGCCTGGATTGAATACCGGACGGATTGGATTGTTTCGGCACGGCATAATACCCAACCCGAATGGCATACGAACTGCGCAATTTGAACATTCTGCTCGTGGAAGACAATTTCACGATGCGAACCTTGTTGCGCGACGTTCTAACCGCATTCGGCGTCAAAAGCATCGTTTCCGTGTCCGACGGTGGGCGGGCCTGGAACGAGCTGCGTCACTTCCAGGCCGATTTGGCGATCGTCGACTGGAACATGCGGCCGGTGAGCGGGCTGCAATTCGTTCGCCGCGTCCGGACGGGCAAGGATAGTCCGAACCAGTTTCTGCCTGTCATCATGCTGACCGCCTATTCCGAGCGCCGCCGGGTGATGCTGGGGCGGGACGCCGGGGTGACCGAGTTCCTGGTCAAGCCGGTGACACCGAAGCGCCTCTACGACCGGATTGCGGCGATCATTGAATCTAATCGTGGGTTTATCCGCTCGAAGACCTATTTCGGCCCGGATCGGCGCCGCTCGGACAAAGGTATCCCGGGCCAGGACCGCCGTAATCAGAGTTCGTTGACCGTCGTTGATTTCGAAAGATTCCGGACAGAATCTTCTTAAGAAACTCATCCCGAAAAACGGCCGACGAAATGCGTCCCGGTCAGCAAGGTGACGAGGTGGGCGCAGGCGAGAACGATCCCAACCAGCGCAATCATTTGAATCGCGATATAGGGCGTCCAACGGGGCCTGCCGTCCTCTTTCGGACGCCTTTCCAAATAGGCCGCCCCGGCGAAGATGGCCACCGCCAGGGCGAGCCCAACGAGCGTCATCGCCATGGTCCGGGCCTTTCCTGTCGCGAAGTGGGCGGTGGAATTGGCGGAAGAGCGTGGGAGTCGAACCCACCAGGCACGTTGTACGCCCCTCACCGGTTTTGAAGACCGGGCGCCCCACCGGGGAACGATGCTCCTCCACGGATGGTTTTATAAAGACGGAGGCCCCGGGTCACGCGGAAATGTGCAGCCTGCCGATTGCTTCGGCAGGTCGATCGATCATATGACAGGGCATGCAACGCATTCTCTCCCTTCTCCCGAGCGCGACGGAAATCGTCGCCGCGCTCGGCGCCCAGAGCCGGCTGGTTGGTCGTTCGCACGAATGCGACTTCCCGTCGGGGCTTGAAGAATTGCCGGTCTGTACCGCGCCCCGGCTCGATCCGTCGGCGTCCAGCCGGGAGATCGATCGGGCGGTGAAGGCGGCGCTGGCGGAGGCACTGGCGGTATACGACGTGGATGAAGAGGCGTTGCGGCGGCTTGCGCCCGATGTGATCGTGACACAGGACCAGTGCGATGTCTGCGCGGTCGCGCGGGCCGATGTGGAAGCCGCTGTTGCGCGTTGGACAGGAAGCGCGGCAACGCTTGTGACGCTTCACCCCGCAGACCTGGCGTCGGCACTGGCCGATATTCGAAAGGTGGGCGTAGCGATCGGCGCCACGGCGCAAGCCAAGGCCTTGACCGGAACGATCGAAGCACGGCGTGCGGATATTGCACGCCAGACCAGCTCTTTGGAGCCGAGGACGGTCGCCTGCATCGAATGGACGGATCCGCTCATGGCGGCAGGGAATTGGGTGCCGGAGCTCGTATCGCTGGCGGGGGGACAAGATGTTTTCGGTGTGGCCGGCGAGCACGCGCCCTGGATCGGGTGGGACGATTTGCGGCAGGCGGATCCGGATGTGATCGTTTTCATGCCCTGCGGGTTCGGGCTCGAACGCTGCCGGGCAGAAGCGTCGAGGGTTGCGGAACTTCAGGATTGGCGGGATTTGCGCGCCGTGAAGGCGGACCGCGTCTTCGTGACCGACGGCAACAGCTACTTCAACCGGCCGGGACCGCGGCTCGCAGAGTCGCTGGAAATTCTGGCGGAGATACTGCACCCCGACACGTTCGCTTTCGGCCACGAGGTGGCGCGCGGTGG
>JAPPPC010000302.1 GCA_028817685.1 Rhodospirillaceae bacterium | reverse complement strand
GGCATGGCGGATGCCCCGGAACCGGCCGCAGCCGGCGGCGATATGGGCGTCGAGGACTTCGCCGACCGCTGATCCGAGATTGAGGTCCGCGTAGCCGACGATACCGGCGGCGACGCGAGTCTTGCCGTACTGACCCGAAGCGCTCATGGCAGCGATACCGTTGACGAACTCGGTCTCGCCGACGGGACGCAGCGCTTCCGGTCCCGTCGATTTGTACATCGACGCGCATTCGATGAAGATCGTTGAGACGACATTGTGCCCGCTGCTGGTATCCGCCAGGATTTCGTCCAACAGGTAGCGGTTGGCGACCTGTTCGGCCCGGAACGCAACGCCGGGCTCGTAGCCCGTATCCCAAAGATGGTGATGCGGATCGCAGATCGGCAGGTCGGGTTCGAGCGTTTCCTCGGTCGTCAGCGCCAGCCAGTCGTCATTCGTGCCCATCGGTAAGCCTCGTAAGTTTCAGGTCGTTGGCGAAAGCTTACGAACTGTGGCATGTCGGTGCCAGCGATGGCGTGCTATTTTAGCTATTGCCGTCGTGGGGCAACTCGTGGAAGCTGGTGCTTCGTGCAGCGCAGGAGGCCGACATGACCCAGACCATCGCCGTTGTCACATACCGGTTGCCGGAAGGCACCGACCGGAAAACCGCCGTACAGATGTTCCGCGATTCCATTCCGCGCTACATGGCGACGGAAGGCATGCTGCGGAAAAACGTGCTCTATCAGGAAGGCGTCGGCGGCGGGGTCTATCTGTGGGAATCGCGCGAGGCGGCGGAGGCGGCCTATAGCGATGAATGGAAAGCTTACATGACGGAGAAGTACAATCATCCGCCGGAGCTGACCTTCTACGAGTCGCCGATCACCATGGACCGGCAATATGACACGGTCTATGACGAAGACGCGGTGCCGCAGGCTGCGGAGTAGCGCTTCGCTGCGGTGTTGTTAGGCGGCTTGAAGGGCTTCCTTCGCAGCGGCCAAACCGGCACCGCGTTCGATATCCCACCCAAGCTCGATAAGCGACACTTCCAGATGCTGCAGGTCGGTGACGATGTCCGCGTCCTCGACCGCACCCATCGTCCCGAAGCGGATCACGGTGCC
The DNA here is from genome assembly GCA_028817685.1 of Rhodospirillaceae bacterium. GTDB lineage: Bacteria > Pseudomonadota > Alphaproteobacteria > UBA8366. Next base: position 3,480 of record JAPPPC010000302.1, on the reverse strand, counting down.
GCGCAGCTTGTTCCTTGCGCCCGCAATGACGGTGCCGTGTTTTTCATAGAGATGCCGCACGATGGGGCCGGCTTCCCGGCCCTCCGGCAGCTGAAGCACGGTCACCGTGTTGGAGCGGATTGGGGCCGTCGTGAAGACCGGCAGGCCGAGCGCCTTGGCGCCTGCCTGGAGGGCCGCGGCATGACGCGCATGTCGGTCCAATACGTTTGGCAGGCCTTCCTCACCGATCATCCGCAGGGCTTCTTGCAGCCCGTAGGCGAGAGAGACGGCGGGGGTGAAGGCGGTTTGCCCTTCGGCTGCGTTGTCGCGCGCCTTGCGGAAGTCCCAATAGTAGCGCGCGCGGGGGGGCGTCGCTGTCGATGACCCACCAGGCCTTCTCGCTGACGCTGACCAGGCCGAGCCCGGGCGGGCACATCAGCGCCTTTTGCGACGCCGAGACCAGCACGTCGACGCCCCAGCGGTCCTGTTGCATCTCGATCCCGCCGAGGCCGCTGACCGAGTCGACGATTAACACCGCCTCCGTGTTGCGAACGGCGGCGCCGATTGCCGCCAGATCGGCGACGGCACCGGTGGAGCTTTCATTGTGAATCGCGATGACGGCGCGATAATCGGTTGCGGCAAGCCGCTCCTGCAGGACCGCGATATCGACGGCCTCGCCCCACGGCACGTCGACTTTATCCGCCTGCAGGCCGAGCCCCTCCGCGATGGCGGCGAACCGGTCGGCGAACTGGCCGTTGCAGATGAACAGCGCCTTGTCGCCCGGCGCCATGACGTTGGCGAGGCTGGCTTCCATCATGCCCGTGCCGGAAGCAGCGAAGAGCAGGACGTTGTTCGCCGTTCCCATGATCGGCTGCAGGCCGGTCTCGATCTCGCGGACGACGGTTTCGAACTCGGGACCGCGATGGTTCACGACCTGCTGGGCGAGCGCGGTGCGCACCCGCGCCGGTACCGTCGTCGGACCGGGCAGGCGCAGCCGATAGGGGTGGGGCATCGGAGGCTGTCTATTCTGCCGCCGCCGCGGTTCGGGCTTTGAACTCCGGCGCGACCTTATCCATGAACAAACGGATATTGTTCTCGGTGATCTCGTAGGGCGAGGGGCCGACACGGAACTGCAGGATAATGCCGCCGACGCCGATGGCGTCGATCTTGGCGAGACGTTCGGCGACGGTCGCGGGCGATCCGCAGATCATGCTGTGCTCGACCACATCGCGGGCCGGCGCCGACGGGGAGGCGGGCGCCGTGCCGGTCTCGCCCAGCTTGGCCATGCTTTCGCCGCGCTCCTTCAGGATACGGGCGCGCATCTTGCCGCGCTGTTCGCGTTGCGCTTCGAAGAGCGGGATGCCGATCCGCTCCGCTTCCGCGTCGGTCTCGGCGATGAAGATGTTGCGCCACACCCAGGTCTCGTCCACGGCCTGTGCGATATGAGCATCGTCGAATCCGCTGTCGGCCATCGTCTTGCGATACAGATCCATGCGGTGCTGCGTAACCTCGTCGGTCTGGACGTTCATCATGAAGGGCCGTCCTTCGCGCGCCATGCCGAGCATCGATTCCTCACCGGAACAGGCGCGGATCATATAGGGGTGCGGCTTGGTGTAGGTTTCCGGCCGCAGCTTCGGCAGCCAGAGGTTCCAGAACTTGCCCTTGTGTTCGTAGTTCTCGGTGGTCCAGGCCTTGATCATGATCTCTTCGGATTCGAGCAGCCGTTCCTGCGCTTCCAGCGGATCCAGCCCGAAACCCCGATAGTCGTAAATGTTGTGCGCCGTGCCGCGGCCGAGACCGACGATCAACCGGCCTTTCGAGAGGTTGTCGATGATCGACATCTGCTCGGCCATGCGGATCGGGTGGTGCAGCGACATTTGCGCGACCGCGAAGCCCAGCTTGATCTGCTTCGTCGTCGTCGCCAGGGCCGCCGCGAAACTCACCGGATCGACATAGGCGCAGTTGCCGTCGAAGTGATGCTCCGCCAGCCACAGCACCTCCATGCCCAGCTGGTCGCAGAGGATGCCCTCCGCGAGGGCCTCATCGATGACGCGTTCGTCGTCTGCCGGCGTATCGGCTTGCGGGAACAGAAAATTGCTGAACTTCACGATGCTTCTCCCTGATCGGATGTTTCGGCCGACGCGGTCAGAAAGCGCGCCTTGCCGGCTTGGATATGACGTTCGAGTGCGGCCCCGGCCGCCGCGGGATCGCGCGACCGGAGCGTGTCGAGAATGTCCCGGTGTTCGGTGTTGGAGACGGCGAGGCCGCCGCCCTGCAGCAGGCTGCGTCGCCGGTAGAGATGGAGTTCCTTGACCAGCCCGTCGCACAAGGCGCGAAGGCGGTCGTTTTCGGCGAAATCGACGATGCGGTCGTGGAACTCCCGGTTCAGCGCGTAGAAGGCGTCGAAATCGCCGCCCGACTCCGCTTGGTCCATTTCCGCGACCAGCGTCTCAAGGACCGCCAATTGCGCGTCGGTGATCCGCGCCGCCAGCGTCTCGCCGGCCAGCCGCATCAGGCTGGCGCGGACGTCGTAGACATCGATCGCGTCCTTGGCCGTGACCTCGCGGACGAAGAAGCCGCGGTTCACCACGGTGGTGAGCAGCCCCATCTCGACCAGCCCCCGGCAGGCCTCCCGGATCGGGCCGCGCGACACGCCGAGCTCGGTCGCCAACCCGTTCTCGTTGACGCGCGCGCCGGCGGCGATCGCACCGGACAGGATGCGCCGCTCGATTTCCTCCTGCACCGCGCTGGCCAGGGACTGTGAGCGCAGGACGCTCAGGGCTTCAGGTTGTTCGTTCATTTGTATTGGTTGCGTCGGGGTTCTGGTAAAATCGTTGGTGAATTGTAAATTGTCAACAATTTTAGTCAGGATGTTGATTTTATTGGAGTATAATTCCTGGATAGGCGCGCAGGCAGGTGTGGCGCCGGCGCCGGCGGCGGGTTCAGGGGCGGACCGTGTATTCGGGCGTTCGCTCGCTGAGCACTTCGGCGCCGGTCTCGCCGATGACGATCGTGTGGCCCAGGCTCATGGCCAGCTCCTGCGGCGCGTCGATCAGGATCGCGTGCAGGAACAGCACCATGCCCGGCCGCGCCACCAGCGGGTTGCCGCTATAGAGCATCGGCGGCACATCCATCCAGGTCGGGCGGAAGCTGGCGCCGAGCGAATAGCCGCACGCCGCCATGCGCGCCTCGCCGTAGCCGGCCGCGTCATAGACCTGCCGGTGCGCGTCGTCGATCTCGCCCAGCGGCCGGCCGGCCCGCGCCGCATCGGTCATGGCGGCGAGCGCGTCGGCGGTGACGTCGAACATCGCGCGGTGCGCGTCGCTGCCGCTGCCGATCGCCACCGTGCGCATCAGGCAGGCGCAGTAATGCCGGTAGCTGGCCGCGAATTCGAGCGTCAGCTGATCGACCGCGTCCAGCGTCCGGTAGCCGGTCGCCGAGCGCACCAGCAGCGCCCGCTCGCCCGACACCAACACCGGGCCGGACGGGGCGACATCGCCG
>JAPPPC010000763.1 GCA_028817685.1 Rhodospirillaceae bacterium | reverse complement strand
CCTCGTCAAGGCGCCGCGCGGAGCCTTTGTCGCTATCGAGCAGGGCACGATCTCGCCCTATTCCCGCGCCATGTTCGAAGCCTATTGGTGCGACGACAAGGACATCTCACAGGAAGACGTGCTGCGCGAGATCGTCGGCAAGGCCGGCATGGATGCGGACGATTTCTTCGCGCAGATCGGCGACGATACGATCAAACGCAAACTGTTCGAGACCACGGATGAGATCATCGAACGCGGCGGCTTCGGCTCGCCGACCTTCTTCGTCAATGGGTCCGACATGTATTTCGGCAACGACCGGCTGGAACTGATCAAGGCGGCGATCGACCGCAGCAAAGCGGCCTAGGCATGTCAAAGGTCACGGTCAGCCTGGCGGGGGTCTCCTACGACCGCACGCGGGCGATTTTCGACGGCAGCGTGCGGATCGATGGCTGCGAGGTCATCGCCCATCCGATGACGCCGGAGGAAGCGTTTACCCGGGCGCTCAGCCATCAGGAGTTCGACATCACCGAGCTGTCGATGTCGAACTTCATGACCCTCACGGCGCGCGGCGAGAATCCCTATGTCGGCGTGCCGGCCTTCGTCTCGCGGATGTTCCGCCATTCCGGGATCTACATCCGCACCGACAAGGGCATCGAGAGGCCGGAGGATCTCAAGGGCAAGATCATGGGGGTGCCGGAATATCCGATGACGGCGGCCCTGTGGATCCGCGGCATCCTGCAGGATGAGTACGGCGTCGCGGCGAGCGACATGTCCTGGCGGGTCGGCGGACAGGAAGAGCCGATCAGCAAGCCGCGCATCGACATCGCGCTGCCGCCGTCGATCGAAGTTCAGCGGATCGCGGGCGACGCGACCCTCAACGCCATGCTCGACAGCGGCGAACTCGACGCGATGATGTCGGCCCGCGCACCGTCCTGCCTGGAGGCCAACGACAAGGTGGTTCGTCTGTTCCCGAACTACCGCGCCGACGAGGAAGCCTATTTCGCCAAGACCGGCATGTTCCCGATCATGCATCTGGTCGCGATCCGGCGCAGCCTGGTCGAACAGCATCCCTGGCTGCCGGTGCATGTCTACCGCGCCTATCTGGAAGCCCGCGCGATCTGCTATCAGCGGCTGGGCGAGGTCGGGCATCTCTACACCATGCTGCCCTGGCCGGTAGACGAGTTCGCGCGGGCGCAGGCGCTGATGGGGGACGACTATTGGCGCTACGGCATGGCCGACAACATGAAGGAAATCGAGGCGATGACCCGCTACGCCTTCGAGCAGGGCATGACCGACCGCAAGCTCGACCCAGCGGAACTGTTCGCGCCGTCGGTACTCGATATGTAAGGCGGGGTTTTGTCCGGGTGTTTCGAAATTCGTGATGCCCCTGTCCCATTTTTGGGATTTGTGTTGATTATTGCACGGCCGGCGCCTCTAATGGCCGGAACGGCCGTGACGCGGCGGTATGGTGCGAGAGGATAGGTTGAACGACGCGGTATTCGGGGCGAGCGTGCCCCGGCTCGAGGATGAGAGGCTGCTGCGCGGCGAGGCGCGCTTCGTCGACGATATCGCCCTGCCCGGCATGCTCGAAGCGGCCTTCGTCCGCAGCGCCCACGCCCACGCCCATATCCGGGAGATCGACAAGAGCGCGGCCCTCGCCATACCCGGCGTCCACGCCGTCCTGACCCTCGACGATCTGCAGCCGCACTTGCAGACCGACCGGCTGGTCGTCGGCCTGCCGAGCCCGAGCTACCGCCAGGACCGCAACCGCATCGCGCTCGCCGGCGCGGAGACCGTGCATGTCGGCGAGCCCATCGCCCTCGTCGTCGCCGACGACCGCTACATCGCGGAGGACGCGGCCGCCCTGGTCGATGTGGATTACGACCCGCTACCCGCGGTCGCCGACGCCCGCGCCGCGCTGGCCGAAGAGGCCGCCCCGGTGCATGACGGCGCGGAACACAATCTGCTGGCCGAATTCGACATGGCGTTCGGCGACACCGACGCGGCCTTCGCCGCCGCCCCGCACGTGTTTCGCGAGACCTTCCACCAGCATCGCGGCGGCGGCCACTCCATCGAATGCCGCGGCAATGTCGCCGCCTACGACCCGCTGGAAGATCTGCTCACCCTGTGGAGCTCCACCCAAACCCCGCACACCGCCCGCCAGCTGCTCTGCGACATGCTGGGCCGGGACGAGACCGGCGTCCGCGTCGTCGCGCCGGAGCTGGGCGGCGGCTTCGGCCCGAAACTGATCTTCTATCCCGAGGACATCACCCTGGCCGTCGCCGCGCTGATCCTGCGCCGCCCGGTCAAATGGATCGAGGACCGGCGCGAACATTTCATCGGCACGACCCAGGAGCGCGATCAGTTCTGGGAGGCGGAGATCGCCACCGACGGCGCGGGCAAAATCCTCGGCCTGCGCGGCAGCCTGATCCACGATCACGGCGCCTTCACCGCACGCGGCGTGAACCTGCCCTATGAATCGGCGATCACCGTCACCCTGCCCTACGAGATCCCCGCCTATGCGATGTCGGTCAAGCTGGCGCTCACCAACAAGGTGCCAGTGACCCCGGTGCGCGGCGCCGGCCAGCCGCAGGGCGTGTTCGTGATGGAGCGGCTGCTCGACCGGGCGGCGCAGGCGCTCGGCCTCGACCGGGCGGAAATCCGCCGCCGCAATCTGGTGTCCGGGGCCGACATGCCGAAGACCAAGCCGCTGCAGAACCGCGGCGGCGGCCCGGTCATTCTGGACAGCGGCGACTACCCGAAATGCCAAGCCGACGTGCTGGCCCGCGCCGGCTGGGATGAGTTTCCGGCCCGGCAGCAGGCAGCCCGCACGGAAGGCCGCTATCTCGGCATCGGCATGGCGAATTTCGTCAAAGGCACGGGGCGCGGCCCCTTCGAATCGGCCACCGTGCGCATCGCCCCCTCCGGCACGATCCAGGTCGCGACCGGCGCCACCGCAATGGGCCAATCGACCGAGACGATGATGGCGCAGATCGTCGCCGCGCAGCTCGGCGGCGACCTGTCGAATGTCAAGATTTCCGCGGGCGACAGCGCCGCCGCGGCGCTCGGCATCGGTGGCTTCAACAGCCGCCAGGCGGTCACCGCCGGCTCCTCGGCCCATGTCGCCGCGATTGCGGTCCGCCAGAAGGCCCTGACCATCGCCGCCCATTTGCTGGAGGCGTCGGAGGCGGATCTGGAGATTGTCGGGCGCGAAATCCGCGTCGCCGGCGTCGCCGACATGAAGGTCGGGCTGGGCGAGGTCGCCCGGTCGGTCGCGGGCGTGCCCGGCTACAATTTGCCGGGCGGCGTCGCGCCCGGGCTGGAAGCGACCGAACATGTGGTCATCGACGATCTGACCTACGCCAACGGGTCCGCCGTGGTGGAGGTGGAAGTCGACCCCGAGACCGGCCATGTCGCGATCCGCAATTTCGTCCTGGGGCACGATTGCGGCGCCGTCATCCATCCGCAAATCGTCGACGGCCAGATCATCGGCGCCGCCGCGCATGGCATCGGCAACGCGCTGTACGAATGGATGGGCTTCGACGAGTATGGGCAACCGCAGACCACCAATCTGGCCGACTATCTGCTGATCACCGCGCCTGAGGTGCCGGCCATCGAGGTGATCCACCACGAATCGCCGACCCATTTGAACCCGATCGGCGTCAAGGGCGTGGGCGAGTGCGGCGTCTTCCCGGGGCCGGCCGCGATCATCGCCGCCATCGAGGACGCGCTGTCGCCCTTCGAGGTGCGGCTCACCAAATCGCCGCTCGGCCCGGCCGAAATCCTCGCCGCGATCGATGGCGGCTGACGGCGCCTGATGGCGATCCGCTTCGACGATATCGGCAACCGGCTGCGCGCCTTCCGGCTCGGCTCCGGCCTCAGCGCCGACGAGGTCGCCAAACGGATCGGTATTTCCCGCACCGCCCTCTACCGATTCGAAAAGGGCGAGCTGGCCAAGATCGACACCTTGGAGAAGCTCGCCGACCTGCTGGAGGTGTCGATCCCGACCCTGCTCGGCGTTGGGGTCGAATATGTCGCCTCGGCGGTGAGCTATTTCGAGCGCATCCGCCAGATCGAGGAGACGGCGGAGCATATCGTCGTCCTCGCCGGCCCGATCTCCTACCTGCTCGCCTCCGACGCCTTCGACGATACCTTGGCGGCGATCCTGCGCGAGAACATCCCGGCGGATTTGCCGGACCGGGACGCCGCCCTGCAGCAGGCCGCCGACATCATGGCGGTGCTGGCCGCCCGGAAGGCGACCTTCCGCAGCCGCAACCCGGGCGTCGTCAACCTGCTGTCGGCGATCGAAATGGACGGTTTCCTGCGCAACGGGCTGGTCGGCACTCTCGAACTGAGCGAGGCCGAACGCGCCGAACGCCGCAGCCTGGCGATGGCCGAGGCGCGCAATCTCGCCGACATGATGGCGGACGAGCCGATCGGCGTGCAGATCGGCATCGTGCCGGACACGCTGCCCCATACCGGGTTCCAGATCTTCCGCCAACCGGACCGCAAACTGCTGCCCGTCAGCCCCTTCCCGCGCGGCGCGCAGCCCAATGTCCGGGTCGGCGGCGCCATGATCACCTCGGCTCCCGAAGCGC